>NZ_NEGF01000019.1:0-45482 GCF_002135195.1 Acinetobacter terrae | reverse complement strand
TCTATCCGGTTGGATGATGCCCATCACTGAACAGACCTATCCAACACGAAATGAGGTGATCCAGTATTTATCGGCTTATGAACAGAGATATCAATTTTCGATTGTTCGTCCAGTACATGTCGATCGTGTGGAATCGAAGGGAAAGTATTTAGACGTATATGCTGGAGAAAAGTTTTGGCGAGCCAAGGTGGTGGTCAGTGCAACAGGGACATGGCGCCAGCCGTTTATTCCTGATTATCCGGGACAGGAAAACTTTCAAGGCACGCAGTTACATTCAGCCCATTACCTGAATGCAGATCCATTTAAAGATAAGAAAGTCATCGTGGTGGGTGGGGGGAATTCGGGCGCGCAAATACTCGCTGAGGTTTCACAAGTTGCTGAAACCATTTGGGTCACAAAAACTCCGCCTCAATTTTTACCTGATGATGTCGATGGTCGAGTACTGTTTTTAAGAGCAACTGAGCGTTTAAAAGTACAACAAGAAGGAAGAAAAGTTGACCAGCCAATAGGTGGCCTAGGTGATATTGTGATGATCGATAGTGTCAAAGAGGCAAGGAATAGAGGAGTCTTACATAGCCGTCCACCTTTTCAATCTTTAGCTACAGATGCAGTTATTTGGCCAGATGGAAAAAAAGAGAAAATTGATGTGATTATTTGGTGTACTGGATTTAAGGCTTCATTAAATCATCTAAAAAGTATAGATATAGTAGAGCGAGATAACTTTGTAGAAGTTCAAAATGGAAGGTCTATTAAGTTACCTAACTTGTGGTTAGTTGGATATGGAGATTGGACAGGTATGGCATCTGCAACATTAATTGGCGTTTCTAGAACAGCGAGAGCTACAGTAGATGAGATCTTCACTTATCTACAAGAAATTAATACTAAAAAATTTTCAGAATAATTATCCATATCGAGTATAAGAATTTTAGAATCGGTTTTGTGTCTAGGCTACTGGGAGCATTCCAATATTTTGATTATTATTTCACTAAAAGTGTCTACAAGATCATGCTATTCATTAAGCCATAATTTTTGATATTTAAACCTAATTTCATGAATTGCACTAAAAAGAGGGAACTCTTTCATAATTTATAATTAAATTAGAAGTTTTCTTAGGAAGCTGTTTAATATTATTGATATCTATACAGTTTTTCTTGTAAAAGCGCTTCATTTATAGTGAGTATTTCAATAAAATAAGGGAGCTAGCTCCCTTATTTTATTCATTTGCTAATTAAAAATTACTCGCAACTTGATATGTGATGAATGAAAAGATGTAGGCTAATGCAAACAAATAAGTTGCCATAATGATGGGCTGTTTCCAGCTGCCAGTTTCTCGTCTAATTGTTGCTAACGTAGCAAGACAATGGGGAGCAAAAATAAACCATACCAATAATGATAAACCTGTGGCTAACCCCCATCCATCCGGGCCTGAAATTTGACTTAACAGACTTTGAGTTACTGTATCTTCATCACCTGACATCGCATAAATCACCCCAAGAGCAGCAATTACAACTTCCCTTGCTGCCATAGCAGGAATGAGTGCAATACATATTTCCCATGTAAACCCAATAGGCGCAAATATAGGATGAATTAAATGCCCTAACTGACCAGCTAAACTATAGTTAATGGCCGGCATGGTTGCATTATCTGGTGGTTGAGGGAACGTGACTAGCACCCATAACAAGATAGACAGCGCAACGATAATGCCACCAACTCGTTTTAAGAAAATAGTTGCCCTATCATATAAGCCTAATGCAATATTTCTAATATCTGGAATTCGGTATGTGGGAAGTTCAAAAATAAAAATACTTTCAGTTTTATCTTTTCGAACCAACTCCAGAAAGACTGAAACTAATAACGCTGAGACTATTCCCGACATATAAAGACCAAAAAGGACTAATCCTTGCAGACTTAACCAGCCGTAGATTAATTGGTTGGGAATAAATGCCGCGATCAATAAAGCATATACTGGCAATCTTGCTGAACAGGTCATCAAGGGTGCAATCATAATTGTTGCTAATCGGTCCCGTTCAGAGCTGATACTTCTGGTTGCCATAATTCCGGGAATGGCACAAGCAAAACTGGATAGCAGAGGAATAAATGAACGGCCGCTAAGCCCGGCTTTAGACATTAATTTATCTAAAAGAAATGCTGCCCGGGGTAAATAGCCTGACTCTTCAAGCATTAAAATGAAGAAGAATAAAATCAAAATCTGAGGCATATATGCAAGCACGCTACCTGCACCAGCAATTACCCCATCCACAACCAAGCTTTTTAATAGAGGATGTTGGATTAGTGGTCCAATAAAATCACTGAGCCATGCGACAAAATTTTCAATGAATTCAATAAAAGGCGTTGCCCATATAAATACCGCCTGGAACATCACAAACATGGTTAAAGTTAAGATTACTAAACCCAATACAGGATGTAGAAAAATTTTATCTAGAAATGCGGTTCTTTTATCACCACTGTCATTATTTAAAATAACTTGTTTGGTGATTTGTTTGACCTGTTCAAAATGACTTAATTCAGAATGATAAGGAGTAATAAAAAGATTTTTTTGATCTAATTGATTAATTAAATCTTGAATTCCTTTTGTTTTAACTGCGACAGCTTCAACTACAGGGATACCTAACAGTTGAGACAGTTTATCCTTATCAATGGAAATACCACGCTTTTTGACCTCATCCATCATATTTAATACAAGAATCATAGGGCGATTTAGAGCACGAACTTCGAGAACCAAGCTCAAATGTAAGCTTAAATTTGTGGCATCTACAACGCATATAAAAATATCGGGTAGAACTTCACCTTTTAGCTCGCCCAAACAAACTGCCCTGGTGACTTCTTCATCTAAACTACTAGGTTTTAAACTGTAAGTTCCGGGTAAGTCCAATACTCGTACTGCATCACCAGAAGGTAATTTAAAAGAACCTTCTTTTCTTTCTACGGTAACTCCAGCATAGTTGGCAACTTTTTGTCGCGTACCAGTAAGCGTATTAAATAAAGAGGTTTTTCCGCAATTTGGATTACCGACTAATGCAATGTTCTTAATCTTCATTGGATACTAACTCTACAAAAATTCTTTCAGCTTCATTCTTTCTTAATGCGAATCTTGAAGTTTCAATTTGAACTAAAACAGGATCTCCGCCAAAAACACCTTTAGCGAGTACTTGTAGAGTTTCACCCTCTCTAAAACCTAATAGTTGGAGCCGTTCCAATACGGGATCAGTGGTATGACTGTATTGATTACCTTTTTTGAGATCTCTAATTTTGACGATCTGATTTTGTTTAACTTGAAATAGATTCATTTTCGATACTCTTACTTCAAAGCCAAAATCTTTCGAGCACCATTAAGCACGAATAAAGAAACCAGGATGCCAATGATTAAGTCTGGGTAAGCTGATCCCGTCCACGCCACGAGTACACCGGCAAATATAACGCCCATATTTACCACAACGTCATTCGCCGAGAAAATCCAACTGGCTTTCATATGTGCGCCATCTTCTCGATGACCAGAAATAAGATATAAGCATGTCACGTTAGCTATAAGTGCGAGCAGGCCAATAACAATCATGAGCGTTGATTCTGGCTCGCTTCCAAACATGAATCGTCTAATGACATCAATAATCACGATGACAGCAAGTAATAACTGAATCCAACCTGCGAAATGGGCTGCTTTCACTTGATATTTCGCAGCTTTTCCGACGGCATATAGCGCAATACCATAAACGGCTGCATCGGCAAACATATCTAGAGAATCAGCAATCAATCCTGTAGACGCAGCAATAATTCCGCTGATGAATTCTATAAAGAACAGTAGAGCATTAATGCCTAATAACAGTTTAAGTACTTTAGCTTGTCTCACAGGATCAGGTTCATTAGGTATATCGCCTGTAGAAAGCTGTGTTTCATCAAGTTTCGCCCCAAAACCCAGTCCTTCAAGTTTGGCCGTAATTTGCTGACTCCCTTCATTATGGAAGACTTTCAGTTTTCGATTGGGAAGATCAAAAGTAAGACCTTTAACTGCTTCAATATCTGCAAGAGCCATACGGACCATTTGCTCTTCAGCAGAGCAATCCATTTTAGGAATGGTATAGGTACTTGTTTGCTTAGCCTGTTGATTGCTTATATAAGTTTCAGTCTTCACAAGCTTTGCACCAAAACCCAAAGCTTCAAGTTTGGTAGTTATATTTTCATCTTTTTGATTATGTAGAACCTTTAAAGACCGGTTAGGTAAATCAAAGATGAGTTTTTGAACACCATCAATTGAAGATAGCGCCATACGAACCATCTGTTCTTCCGCAGAACAATCCATTTTGGGAACTAAGTATTCACTCATGTAGTGCGAATCTTTTAAAACGTTTTCAGTGCTTAAATTTTCTTTGGGATCAGAACCACAACAGGATTGAGCGGTATCTTCACAACTGTTTGAAGTGTTACAGCAAGGAGATGAAGATTTTTCTTCTTCCTCTTCACCACAACAGCTAGGCGTATTATCACAATTCTTTGAATTGCTTGCTTCTGCAATTGATGGATGATTTTCTTGTTGAGATTTCTTATCTTCGCATGGTGTTTCTTTACTACATCCACAGCCACTCATAGTTATACCCATTAAAAAAATTTATAAACTTTGAATATTAGAATCCCTATAGTTACTATAGAGTCAAGATTTTTTGGAAATACCAACTCAATGCATTTAAAAATTGGTGAACTCTCTAAAAAAACCTCATGTTCAGTATTAACAATTAGGTTTTATGAAAAGGAAGGTTTAATTCCGGAACCCGAAAGAACGGAAGGAAATTACCGCCTTTACGATATAGGCTATGTTGAGCGAATTAAGTTTATTTTGAATTGCCGAACTTTAAATATGAGTTTGAATGAAATTCGTCAATTACTCACCTATAAAGATAATCCCAAGAAAAATTGTTCAGATGTGAATGAATTAATTGACTTACATGTCAGTGCTATCAGAGAAAATATAATCAAGCAACAAAAGCTTATTGAACAATTATCTGATTTAAGAGGTACTTGTGATGGCTTATGTACAATTGACCAATGTGGAGTTCTAAAAAATCTAGCTTGATTATCTAGACCTATGCTTTTTTCAAAAATTCTGTATATCTTTACTTAAGGCTGCAAAAAGTTTAAGGTTACTCAAATTCTGTGATCAGATCTTTGATAGATCTGGACAGCTTCTTATTGGTGTTTTAAATACAGATTTGTGTATGAAGAGAAAAACATTTCTAATCCAGATATTGGTACTCTTATTCACATTCCAGAATATTTGGAGTGTGGCAGAGGCTGCTTGTCTGCATGAAATGCCAAACATACCCAATTCAATACTCTCTAATCCAATCGATTTAGACGAAAAGAGTGATAGTCCTAGTCAAGCACTTTATTCCTTAGAAAACTATAAAGAAATTTATGACTATTGTCAGAAGGTTTGTTTTAACGAAAAGTGCAGTCATTTCTCAAATACAATCGTGATTCAGATTGACCCACCCGATGATTTGAAGCTTAAAACTCATTTTGAGACAGTCCTTACACCATCTTATTTGGGAAGAACTTTTTATAAATCCCCTTATCTGAATCAATTAACACCCCCTCCTGATTTGCCCCTACTATTGGTGGGGTAGTCTTATAAAAGCCCACCACTCCTAATCTCATTATGTGTGGGGCATTTCATGTCAAAAAACAAATTATATCAGGATACTTCTATCCTGAATTTATCCTGGTCAGCATTCCGTACAGGTGTCTTGCTATCCGCAATGATCAGCTTGAGTACTTCTGTAGTCGCCAGTCCTCAAGATTTAACGCTGCGACAAGCCATTGATCAGGTCAACCAGTATCAAGCGTCCCAAAATTTCTGGGAAACGCAAAACAGCATTAATGCCACGAATCTTCAGCAAAGTAAGCTGTTTAAAAATCCTGAACTGTCAGTTGAACAAACGGGATTTGGTTCAAATAATGAAAAAGAGCTTACCATTGGCATATCACAACCCTTGGATATTTTTGGTGAGCGAAGAGCAAACCAAAAATTAGCCAGTCTCTCTACAGATAAAACAGCGCTGAAACAGAAGATTTATCAAGCACAAATTGAGCTTGCAGTGAAATATGTATGGTCACAACTGGCCATTGCTGAACTTGAAAAAAACATTGTCAATGAACAACTTCGGGTGAGCCAAGAAAACCTTCAAGCAATCGAAAAGCGCTTTAATGCAGGCAGTATTGCCCAAGTAGATGTAAATCGCGCACGTTTAAGCCATGCTGAAAATATCCGTCTTTTTAGACAGGCAGACTTACAGGTACAAGTGGCCACCCAACAATTATCAAATTTATGGGGTACGTCTGATAAGTCATTGCAGGTAAACCTCTCTTCACAAAAGCTCTGGCCAAAATCGACTCATGAACAGGTTCAAGAATATTTAGCGGAAAACTACGTTGAGAAATATCGAGCTTTACTGGTATTAGAGTCTCAAGCAACGGTTGATCAACTAAGGGCAAAGGCACGTCCTAACCCCACTTTAAACCTAGGTGTCAACCGCACCCAATCCTTGGAAAACTCCACACAAAATCAATTAGTAGTCGGAGTCAGTGTACCGCTTAATATTTTCGATCGTCAGCAAAATGGCATAAAAATCGCGCAAGAAAAAATGAACTTATTAGAGCGTCAGAAAGAGTTTTATCTGAAGCAAAATGCGCTGCAAATAGGCACAATTTTAACCGAGTTGCAGGGTTTAGAGCTGCAATTCAAAGTCGTTGACGAGACTCAAATTCCTTTGGCGACTCAAGTTCAAAGTAAGACGCTACAAGGTTTCTTGGCAGGCAAGTTTGCTTTAACCGATGTTCAGCAAGCCACGCTTCAATTACAAGACATCCGTCTGCGTAAAGTCCAGTTGTTACGGGATGGCTGGCAAAAGGCCATTGAAGCAGAAAGTTTGAGCTTAGGCATTAGCCCAAGTGAAGTCATGTCGAAAGATGCTATTGCACAAATCAATCAAAACTTATGGCAAGACATACAGGCCATGCCTGTCATTGGTGGGGGAAATTAACATGTTCGATCTTAAAAACAGCTTAAAAAAACAGAGCGGAAAAATCTCTCAACCTCTACTGATTAGTTTGGTTATCGGCGCTACCGTACTCCTCAGTATTTTTTTGATCTTAACGGGTAAGAATAAATCGGAAACATCAGATGAACATGCAGAGGAAGAAAGCGGAGAAGAACATGGCGGTGAAACTGAAGAGCATGCCGAAGGCGTGAGCCTGACCGCCAAGCAACTGGTTGAACAAGGTATACAGTTATCAGCGGTCGATCAAGGTCCGGTGGTTAAATTAAGTTCTTATCCTGCCAAACTCAATGTGAATACGGATCAGCAAGCGCATGTCTCACCGAGTTTTAGCGGTCATGTAGAAAATGTCTATGTAGAACTCGGCCAAAAAGTTCAGAAAGGACAGCCTTTAGCTGCGTTGCTTGTGCCTGACTTAGTCGATCAACAGGCCAATTTTAAAATGGAACAAACCAACCTTGAACTGGCTAAACAAGACTTCGATCGTGAGCGTCAGCTTTGGTCACAGGGTATTTCAGCAAAACAAGACTATCAACGTGCTTCCAACGCCTATAAACGGGCACAAATTCAGGTTCAAGCGGCCCAATCACGTTTAAGTGCATTTGGTGCAGTGAATGCCAGTAATGGCCGCTATATTTTGAAAGCCCCCATTTCCGGCGTGATTAGTAAAAAGGATTTGGTGCTAGGAGAAAATGTTCAGTTAGCAAGTCAACTCTTTACGATAGACAGGTTAGATCAGCTCTGGCTTGAGTTTATTGTTCCAAATTCTGAAATTGTGGGCTTAGCCCCGAATCAAAAGATCGAATTTAAATCCTTGCAAACAGAAAAGGTTTATCAAGCTGTTATTCAGACTTTAAATACTGAAGCGGATATTCAAACAGGTCGTCTTCAGGTGCGAGCAAAAGTTGAATCGAATGCAACCGAATTACGTCCAAACTTGATGGTGAACGTACAGTTGCAACAACGGAGTGAAAGTACCGCATTACGGGTACTTAAGTCCGCAGTTCAGAATGTCGATGGAAAAGATGTGGTTTTTGTCGCCACTCAGCATGGACAAAAAGTTGAATTCAGTCCGCAACCTGTGAAATTAGGGCAATCATCTGGGGAGAGCCAATGGATTGAAGTGGTGAGTGGGCTTAGTCAGGGACAAAAATATGCCGCTCAAGGCAGTTTTTTACTGAAATCCGAGCTGGAAAAAGGAGAGGCTTCACATGAGCACTGAAACTCCTCAAATTCCAGACCACGAATCGGTAAAACCTGAAGGACTGTTTGATCGACTGATCCAGTTTTCTATCCATAACGCAATCTGGGTCATGCTGTTTATTGCGGCTTGGATTGCTATTGGTATTTATAGTTATCAAAAGTTACCGATTGATGCTGTACCAGATATTACCAATACTCAGGTGCAGATTAACACTTCAGCCAATGGTTTTACGGCTTTAGAAATGGAACAGCGGATTACATATCCAATCGAGAATGCCATGTCAGGCATGCCGAAAATGGAACAAACCCGTTCTATTTCACGCTACGGCTTATCGCAAGTGACCATCATTTTTGAAGATGGCACGGATATTTACTGGGCCAGACAGCTCATCAACCAGCGTTTGCAAGAAGCAATGGGAGAAATGCCTGAAGATGTGCAACCTACCATGTCGCCTATTTCGACAGGTTTAGGTGAAATTTATCAATGGGTGATTAAAGCCGAACCAAATGCTAAAAAACCGGATGGAACCGCTTATTCTGCGATGGATTTACGTGAAATTCAGGATTGGATTGTAAGGCCGCAATTACAGCGTGTAAAAGGCGTTGCGGAGATCAACAGTATCGGTGGCTTTAATAAAACCTATGTGGTTGCCCCTGATCTGAACCGATTACAACAATTGCAAATTCCTTTGACTGATTTACAAACCGCCTTAACAGAAAATAATGAAAACCGTGGTGCTGGCTATATTGAGAAAAATGGACAACAGCTAACGGTTCGTGTTCCTGGCACTTTAAACACGATTGAAGATATCCAGAACATCAGTATTGCCAATAAAAACGGCTATCCGATTCGGGTGGCAGATGTCGCCAATGTCTCAATTGGTCATGACTTGAGAACAGGGGCTGCAACCTATAATGGTGAAGAAACTGTATTGGGTATTGCCATGATGATGATGGGAGAAAATAGCCGTACCGTTGCTCAAGCCATTGATGAAAAGGTGCAATCGATCCAGCAATCGCTACCTAAAGGTGTGGTGATTGAGACTGTGTATGACCGTACGCATTTGGTTGATCGGGCGATCAAAACCGTTCAGAAAAATTTGATTGAGGGTGCAATCCTCGTCATTGTTATTTTATTTCTCTTTCTAGGTAATTTCCGTGCTGCGCTGATCACGGCTTGCGTTATTCCACTCTCAATGTTGTTTACCTTGACGGGAATGGCAGAGCAGAAGATTAGTGCAAATCTGATGAGTTTAGGGGCACTGGACTTCGGTATTATTATTGATGGTGCAGTGGTTATTGTAGAAAACTGTATCCGTCGGCTAGCAGAAGCTCAGAAGCTGAAAGGTGGTTTACTTAGCCGTTCTGAAAGATTTAAAGAAGTCTTCTTGGCTGCAAAACAGGCGCGTCGTCCTCTGATTTTTGGACAGTTAATTATTTTGGTGGTTTATCTACCTATCTTTACCCTGACGGGGGTAGAAGCCAAACTTTTCCATCCTATGGCAATGACGGTTGTACTGGCTTTAATTGGGGCCATGATTTTATCTGTCACTTTTGTGCCAGCCGCAGTTGCCCTATTTGTCACTGGAGAAGTCAAGGAAACCGAAAGTCGCTGGATGCATTGGCTTAAAACCAAATATGAATTGCTTTTAGATAGAGCCTATGAGCTTCGTTTATTTGTGACTATTGTGGCTGCCTGTATTTTAGTGCTTACGGGTGTGCTAGCCACTCAAACAGGTAGCGAGTTTGCACCTCAACTGGGTGAAGGTGATTTTGCTGTTCAGCAAATGCGTTCCCCAAGTACAGGGTTAGAACAGTCACTGAGAATGCAGGAAAATACTGAAAAGTTACTGTTGAAAGAATTTCCTGAAATTAAAGCAATCTTTGCCCGTACCGGTACAGCAGAAGTGGCCACAGATGTCATGCCACCCAACATTTCAGATGGCGTGGTACTGTTAAAACCTCATGATGAATGGCCTGATCCAAAACAAACGATTGATGAGCTTCGCCAAAGAATGATTACTTTCTTAGCGACATTGCCGGGAAATAACAGTGAGTTCTCGCAACCCATTGAACTGCGTTTTAACGAGTTAATTTCAGGGGTGCGAAGTGATGTGGGTGTCAAGTTATTTGGCGATGATATGGAAATTCTGAATCGTGAAGCGAATAAGATTTCTCAGAAAATTAAATCAATTTCAGGCGCGACAGCCGTTAATGTAGAGCAAACCAGCGGCTTACCCTTGTTGAATGTAGAAGTTGATAAGTCCAGAGCAGCACAATACGGCTTGTCGGTAAGAGCAATTCAGGATCTGGTAGCTACAAGTGTCGGTGGCCAGAATGTTGGAACAATTTTACAGGGAGACAAGCGTTTTGATTTTGTCATCCGTCTAGATGAATCCCAGCGTAGTCCTGAACAGTTAGCGGTACTTCCTATTCAATTGCCGAATGGTGGTTTAGTCCAACTGCAAGATGTGGCACGCGTTGAAAATATCCTGGGTATTAATCAGGTCAGCCGTGAAAATGGTAAACGTCGAGTGGTTATTACTGCAAATGTAGAAGGACGTGATTTAGGCTCATTCGTAACAGAGCTTCAGAGCACGTTATCCAAACAGGAATTACCAAGCGGTTATTGGATAGATTATGGCGGTCAATTTCAAAATCTGATGTCTGCAAAAGCGCGTATGCAATTGGTGGTTCCGCTCGCATTGTTGACGATCTTTATTCTATTGATGGCTGTATTTCACAACATCAAAGAAAGCTTACTGGTCTTTAGTGGTGTACCGTTTGCCTTGAGTGGAGGCTTAATCGCGTTGTGGTTGCGTGACATTCCATTATCCATGTCAGCAGGCGTTGGCTTCATTGCACTATCGGGGGTGGCTGTACTGAATGGCTTAGTGATGCTTACCTTTATCAAAGAGCTGCGACAGCAATATGACCTTTATTATGCAACGTGGCAAGGTGCAATATTGCGTTTAAGACCTGTGTTAATGACCGCTTGTGTTGCTTCCCTTGGGTTTGTTCCGATGGCTTTGGCAACCGGTACTGGGGCAGAAGTACAGAGACCTTTAGCGACTGTAGTCATTGGAGGAATTATCTCCTCTACCCTGCTTACATTGGTTTTATTGCCTGTACTGTACCGGTGGATGAATGAAAAGAAAGCTTCTTAATCCATTAGATTAAGCAATTTTTAGCAGAGATATTGGGTCTGTCTCAAGTATCTCTGCTAATCATGGATTGAATAAGGAAAATTTTATGTCAGAACATCATGATCATAGCCATGCGGTTGTTACTGAAGGAAATAGTAAGAAATTAATGTTTGCTTTGGGTTTAACGACTACTTTTTTAATAGTAGAAGTTGTCGCTGCTTTTATTACCCAAAGTTTAGCATTACTGTCTGATGCCGCTCACATGTTTACTGATGTAGCCGCATTAGCTATTGCTCTTGCTGCTATCAAAATTGGTAAAAAAGCCGCAGATGATAAAAGAACTTTTGGCTATCAGCGATTCGAAATTTTAGCGGCTCTGTTTAATGCGGTGATGCTTTTTGTGGTGGCGATATATATTGTCTATGAAGCTTACCAACGTTTTACGAATCCTGCTGAAATTCAAAGTATTGGAATGATGATTGTCGCAGTCATTGGTTTGGTCATAAATTTGATTTCAATGAAAATCCTTTCTGCGAGTGCTGAAGGAAGTCTAAATGTGAAAGGCGCATATTTAGAAGTTCTTAGTGATGCACTGGGATCGATAGGCGTGATTATCGGAGGAGTGGTCATTTATTTTACCCAGTGGATGTGGGTAGATACCTTAATCGCTGTGTTAATTGGCTTCTGGGTCTTACCTCGAACTTGGGTTTTATTAAAACAAAGTATCCATATTTTGCTTGAAGGGGTTCCTGATGAGATTGATATTGAGTCGTTAAGAAATGATTTATTGATGCTAGAGGGTGTTGAAGGGATTCATCAGTTGAAAGTCTGGGCTATATCTTCAAAAAACATTCATTTAACTGCTCATTTAGTTGCTCCTAATAGCGATCCAGATCAGCTCTATCAAAAGGCCTTAGACGTTCTAAAACATAATCATAGTATTACTGAAATTACGTTACAAATAGAAAGTACGGAATGTAATACATTGGAACAGCATAAACATTAAAGTGCTGCTCTTTCTACATAATGGACAGATGACTAGGCTGATAAACCTTACCATTTTCCTGTATTACACTTCTATTTATCACACGCACTTTAAACACCATCCTGAGACATTTTAAAATTACAAGAATGTAATTTATGAGTCCTCTGGGTGTTAATTCTTTAAAGTTAGAATATCTAACAAGTATTAAATGAGAGTAAATAAACATGCTATTCAAAAATAAATTTTGTACTAAATTACTGTTAATTAGTGCATTCTTTAGTATCGCAAGTTTTAGTTATGCAGATGGCGGATTGTTATTTCTTGAAAAAAATTTAAAAGCTTCTAAAGTTGAAAATTCTAAACAAAAACAAGTTAAAAATAATGAATCAAATGAATCAAATGAATAGTTGGGTTGCATAAATAAATCAATTAGACTTATTCATTCAGCAATATAATTCCTGAATGAATAAGTTTATAACTAAAACCTATCACACCATTAGTTGAACTACATATAATCATAATATTAAAAATAAAGTATTTTTTTTTAATCCCATTTCAATGGGCACTGTTGCAAATAGAGATTTGAGTCGATGAAGTTCCCTTTAAAAAGTGCTTAGAGACCGAAAACCCTGTTGATTAGACACACTTCACCCTGAGGCTGACCATAATAAAATGACGATGCTTGTCCTTTACGTAGTGCACGCATGACTTCAATACCTTTAATTGTGGCATAAGCCGTCTTCATAGATTTGAATCCTAATGTGGCTCTGATGATTCGCTTTAACTTACCATGATCACATTCAATGACATTATTTTTATACTTAATTTGCCTGTGCTCAATATCTACTGGACATTTTCCTTCTCGCTTTAATCGTGATAAAGCATGGCCATAGGTCGCTGCTTTATCTGTATTGATGACCCGTGGAATTTGCCATTTTTTCACCGTATTGAAGATCTTTCCTAGAAAACTATAGGCTGATTTACTGTTCCGTCTAGCGGAAAGGTAAAAGTCAATCGTATGACCACGTTGATCAACTGCGCGATACAGGTAAGTCCATCGCCCCTTCACTTTGATATAAGTCTCATCCATATGCCATGAATGTAAATCTGTAGGATTACGCCAATACCAGCGTAACCGTTTTTCCATTTCTGGAGCATAACGCTGAACCCAACGATAAATTGTACTGTGATCCACATTGATGCCTCGCTCAGCGAGCATTTCTTGAAGTTCACGATAGCTGATGCCATATTTACAATACCAACGAACAGCCCAAAGAATGATTTCACCTTGAAAGTGCCGACCGTGGAAGGGATTCATCTGCTGTATCTCGAAATAAATAAGATATTTAGCTTATCATGTCAGCCTATTTGCAACAGTGCCCAACTTTGACGATAGCCAAATCAAATGCTTATGAAATTATGTGTAATTTTTTGACAGTCAATAGAAACAATAACTTAGGGTATAAAAGTGGAATTTTTGACTTTATATCATATTTTTTACAGGGCTATAAAAGCTAGAAAATTAAAAAAATGCGAAGAGCTCATGATTTTAAGTATTTAAAATCAATTATTTATAAATTATAGAGTGGAATTCATGACAGTCATTTAGCTTTGGACAGCACATTAACCAAAGAAACCTAGAAAAAATTAAAAACGGCTTGAGAAAAAAGCTTCTTCATTAAATCAATTGAAAAGTTGAATATTACCGTTTCGTAAGATACATAATTTTGTACCTTACATGGCTTTTTCATACATAAAGTACAAAATTATGTATCTTATACACGGACAAAAAATACAATTTTAGCTGTTCTTTTTACAACGCAGAAATAAACAACCATCTGGTGCAACAGCAAAATGTAGGGATCGTACATGGTCTTTTAGCCAGAGTAGTAGAGGAACTTGCTCTTCATGGTGGTGTAACTGTCTGGCTTCAGCGTATTTAACATAAAATCTCTTACACTAAATTTAAGTCCAAGCCCAAATAGAGTATCCAATCTTAAAATACTAAATTGAATTCTGGATAACTATTAAGAATATAACTAGAAATTATTGCCACGTTTATTTAAAAACCATTCATCATAATTTTATTGTCTTACCAATGACTTAAAGATTACCATTTGGTTTTGTGACGAAATCAAAGGTGATTAGAATGAGTGAAAATAGGGGTGGTAGTCGGGAAGGATCTGGTCGCAAGCCTAACTACAATGAACCTACCAAGACCATGCGAGTTCCAGTATCGCGTATTGTAGAGATTAAACATTTCTTAGCAGATAGCAAAAAGCCCGCTTTTAATGATATTGCATCTATTACTCTCGTTAATGCTTCAACTTTTATGCAAATTCCATTGGCTTCTGAAAAAGTAGCTGCTGGCTTCCCCTCTCCTGCGCAAGATTACATTGATAACACTTTAGATATGAATGAACATCTCATAAAAAACGAGGCGGCTACATTCGTTGTCAAAGTTGCTTCCCTTTCCATGCGTGATGCGGGCATTGAAATTGATGATGAGCTTTTAGTTGATCGTAGTCTTGAAGCAAAGCATGAAGATATTGTTATTGCCCTGATCGATAATGAGTTCACGGTCAAGCGACTAATGTTTGAAGGTGATAAATGTTGGCTTAAAGCAGAAAATCCCGATTATTCCGATATTCATCTTAAAGATGGTCAAGAAATGGTGATTTGGGGCGTAGTGACTTTTGTCATAAAACCATTCAGAAAACATAAATAATTATAATCTATTGGTTTTATTTACATGGAAAGTCAAAACAAGATATTTGCTTTGGTAGACATCAATAACTGTTATGTGAGTTGTGAACGTGTCTTTAATCCAAGCCTAAATAACAAGCCTGTTATTATCCTTTCTAATAATGATGGCTGTGCTGTAGCTCGTTCGCAGGAAGCCAAAGACTTAGGTATCAAGATGGGCGTTCCCCTCTTTCAAATTAAGGACATGGTAGAGCAACATAAAGTCCAAGTTCTTTCCAGTAACTATGCACTGTATGCTGAGATGTCTCGTCGCTTTATGAAGGTACTTTCTGACTTTGTCACACCTCAAGAGCAAGAAATCTATTCTATAGATGAATGCTTCCTAGACCTGACAGCTTATGCATCAAACTATGATTTAACTGAATATGCCCACACAATCCTAGATCGTCTATTACTTTGGCTGGGTTTACCGGCTTGTATTGGCATTGGGCGTAGTAAAACTGAAGCAAAAATTGCTAACCATATTGCCAAGAAGAATAGTTATCTAAAAGATGTCTGTAACCTGATGTCGATGGACTATTGCTCGACTGAAAGTTTATATCAAGCTATTGAAGTGGGTGAAGTATGGGGGATAGGTAGAAAACATGCGAAAAAACTAAATAGTATGGGAATTACTTCAGTTTTGGATTTAGTCTGTGCCTCACCTTTAATGATTAGAGATCAGTTCTCTGTTGTCATGCACCGAACGCTATTAGAGTTACAGGGCGTTTCTTGCATCGAGATTGAACAGAGTCCTCAAGCAAAAAAACAGATCATTGCAAGTCGGTCCTTTGGCCAAAAGGTCTATCACAGTGATGATCTTAAAGAAGCAATGACACTCTATGTACAGGATGCGGTTAGCCGTTTGAGGAATGAAAATTTATTGTGTGGCTGTATTATTGGATTTATACAATCCAATCCTTTTGACAGCTCTAAACCATTCTATAATAAGTCTTTATCATTTGCCCTACCGGAACCATCAGACAGTAGCTTACTGCTCTCTAAAATCGCTACAGCCATGATAGATGGATTACATCAAAAGGACATTGCCTTTAAGAAAGGTGGTGTCATTCTGACCTGTCTTGAACCTAAAGATAGTCATATATATGACCTGTTCACAGACATGAATAAGGTTGAGTTAAGTAATAGGCTTATGGATTCACTGGATGATATTCATAGCAGGTTTGGTAAGAAAACGTTAGCACTGGGAGCCAGTATGCTGCCAAACAGAATATGGAATATGTCACGGAACCAACTTACCCAAAATTACTTCAAATGGGATCAACTTCTAGTCGTGTCTTAATCAACATAATGTACGTCTTTGTAGGCTTGTTCGAAAAAAATCTTGAGTGCATATTGGGGAAACTTATTGGGGATAGTTCGATGAGTTTCATACATATAAGTAATCTATGCATTTATCTATATGCCACAGACCGAGATAGAATACCGGTTGAAATTTGGCGTATTCCGGACACCGATTGGACTTATAATGACTTATGGCGTGCACCGTTAAATTTTGAGGAAGCTAAAAAGAGTTAGTACAAACTAAATTTTCTATAGGTGAGATAACTTAATAATATCGATTAAAATGCCTACTTGGCCATTCTGAACATTAGATGAGTGTTTGAAACACCTTAAAGAATAAATCCAAAGCAGATCCTTCAAAAAGTTAAGCAATGTAATGGAGAGTAACTATGAATACTTATCAATTTACTGTTGTCGTAGGTGATGCTCCCTCTGACCTATCAGAAATTGAAAATCAGTTTTTTGAAGCCGGTTGTGATGATGCATTGCTATGCAGTTTCAATAATACTGTGTATTTAGAATTCTGTAGAGAAGCTGAATGTGCAGAAAAAGCAATTAAATCAGCTTTAGATAACATCCGTTCTTTAGGATTAAAAGATCTGAGTGTTGAATAATAAGGGAATTTATATTTCTTACCATCCTAAATCTTTTTCTTCTTTAGCTTTCTGAACTTTATTGGATTGTTTGTTATTTCCTGATGCACGTTTACGTACTTTACCGCGCATTTTATGAAGCTGAATTGGAGAGATCAATTGTGGTGGCATAAAGCTATTTAAATGCTCAATCATTCCTAGAGCATCCATAATTATGACAAAATCTTCAAGAGTTACCTTACCTTTTTCTGCATTGATTACAGTTCGGCGCTCTACTCC
The DNA here is from genome assembly GCF_002135195.1 of Acinetobacter terrae. NCBI lineage: Bacteria > Pseudomonadati > Pseudomonadota > Gammaproteobacteria > Moraxellales > Moraxellaceae > Acinetobacter > Acinetobacter terrae. The sequence continues at coordinate 28,159 of NZ_NEGF01000019.1, read as the reverse complement.
TGATTTTTCTGCTACTTCACTCTGTGTTAAATTTTTATTTAGTCGTGCCCGTTTTAAACGACTACCAAGTTCTTGCACAATGACGCGAGGCATATCACTATATTTAATATGCATTTAGGGTACCTTTTTTTATATATAGTATGTACTTAAGCTATAAGATAATTTTTCATAGATCAACACTTAAGCCCCTCTCAGTCCGTTCAATTATAGACTTTCATTTTTTGTAGCTTCGCATAAGAGATTTTATATGAGGTAAGAGATAAAAAGGCTCCTCATTCGAGTTTTTGGCAAAATGTGTATTATGTGGATTTCAGGAAATAAAAATAAATAAATAGATCTGAATGTACATTATAAATTTATAATTTTTCACTGATATTCACAAATTTTATGTCTGAAATTATACGAGTTATTCAATATTAATTTGTCTGAAAATATTGTACAATTTTTATATGTAAATTGGAGATTTCTATGACAAGTACAGCTCAAGTACAACCCACTGTTACTGGAAATATAAGACACCAAATTGCAAAGTTTAACCGTGGGCGTGTTTTTTCTATAGACACTATCAAAGTGGAGTCTAGTTCACGCCAAACCATTCAACGTAGCCTATCTCGTCTGGCAGAGGAAGGGCTTATTAACCGTATCCAAAACGGAATTTATTACAAACCGGTAATAAGTAAAATTTTAAATGGCAAACAAATGCCTCCAGACATCGATGAAACCATAAAAATCATTACCGCTAAAAACAAGGAAAAAATCCAATTACATGGTGCAGCAGCAGCGAATAGATTAGGCTTAAGTACTCAAATGCCTATGTACAAAGTATTTCATACGAATGGCATAACGAGAGAGATCGAGATTGCAGGTACTAAAGTATATTTCGCTCATACGAATAACGCTAAATTACTTCAATATTCTGGAACCAATGTAGGACTAGCTATTTCAGCTATGTACTACCTCGGTAAAAACATTGTAAATGAAAAAGTTATTTATCAGATTAAAAACCGTCTAACTGAACGAGAATTCAATCAGCTCCGTAAAGCAAAACTTGTAAGTTGGATGCAAAAAGCACTAAAAACGGCAGAAGAATATGCTTAAAAAGTTCCTAAATCTTAATGTTAAAGATCAGCTCCAGATTCTTCAGGCTTATGCTGAAGAAGCTCAAAAAGACTTACGCATAGCAGAAAAAGATATTTGGGTCTGTTGGGTTTTAAAACAGTTATTTGAAATGCCAGAATGTTTAAAAATGGCCTTTAAAGGAGGTACATCTTTATCAAAGGTTTATAACATTATCGACCGTTTTTCTGAAGATATTGATATTACCTTGGACTATCGACAATTCAAGGCATTCTTAGACTTAGGGCTAAATGAAGAAAAAACAGTTCCTGAACAATTAGGACGAAGTGTACGGAAGCGTCTAGAAGCAGGTCTAAAACTAGAAGTTAAATCATATGCTGAAGATGTGGTAGCACCTTATCTTCGTCAATTAGTCACTGATTTACCTCGAAGTGAACTATTTGAAATTAAAGTTGATGAAAGTGGTGAATGTTTACACTTCATTTTCCCCTCTGTGGTGAAAGAGAATAAACATAAATACATGCTTGAGTACGTGCTCATTGAATTTGGTGGCCGTAATATTATTGATCCAAATGAACAAAAAGTTGTTAAGCCTTATATTGCAGATATGTTTGATAGCTTTGAATTTCCAAGTAGCAATATAACTGTTCTTTCACCAGAGAGAACTTTTTGGGAAAAAGCCACATTAATTCATGTAGAGTGCCATCGAGGTGTAAGAGAAAGTGCTGAACGCTTATCACGCCACTGGTTTGATCTTGTAGCTTTTTGGAATCATTCAATTGGCCAAAAAGCTATTAACAATATTGATTTATTGAACGATGTTGTCGCATTAAAAAGTACTTTCTTTAATGCATCCTATGCACATTATGATCAATGCTTAAAGGGGGGGGTCTTACTTACTCCAAATCAGAACAGTATTGCTCTCTTAGCATATGATTTCGATAAAATGAGAGATGCCAAAATGCTTTATAACTCAACAATGACATTTGATGAAATGATGAGTTCAGTTAAAGAAATCGAAGCGAAAGTCAATGAAACCATCCAGGATTATTTGATTAAAAAACAGTCTTAATCTCTTATTAAATAGCCACTACTTTTATAGAGATGGTTTGGCTAGCTAGAATGGCTAATGAACAAGGTACTTATGAGTAGTAAACGATAACCTAAAGAATTACTTATATGCTAAATAACCCTAATAATTTCAAGGTCATTGTTTTTGATGTATTCGGTACTCTGATCAAAGCAGAACCGAAACGTTCCCCCTATAAAAAATTAATGAAATGGTTAAAAGATCAAGGTCGAAGACCTGCTTGTGATGATGCTGCCGTAATCATGTCTACATTTGGAGGGTTTACAGAAGTAGCGGACCGATTTGGGAAAGATATTCCTGCTCCCCTCCTTCTGGAATTGAACGAGGACTTAAGTGATGACCTGCAAGCGATGACTCTATACGAAGATACGATTTCAACTTTAGAAAAATTAAAGCAATCTGGCTTTAGATTAGCGCTTTGCTCTAATCTGGCTAAACCCTATGGTGAAGCTGTATTTTCAATACTTCCCGACCTAGAAGCCTATGCCTGGAGTTATGAAGTGGGAAGTATCAAACCAGAACCTGAAATTTATCAATACCTCATTGACCAGCTGAATTGTCATCCGAAAGAGGTTTTGTTTATAGGAGATACTCCCTTAGCTGATGTAACGGGACCCATGGCATTTGGCATGTCAGCGAGATTAATTGATCGTAAAAAAGGACAAAAAATTTCAGATATTCTTGCTGATTTGCTCTAATGATTTTCAATTTTTTAGAGGAATAAGACATCCTTAATAACAGCAAGACAAGATTGACTATAAAATTATAAAGCTGTTGAATTTGTGATTAAAAAGATAATTTTTCTCTTTATGTTAAGTACAGTATCTTGTACTTAACCCTTTAAAACAGCAGTTAAGTACAATATATCGTACTTAAAAAATGATGTTTGAGAAGGGTGAACTCTCATATTTTTTAAAAATTTTTATTCTGAATGAACAAAGGGAGCTCAAGCTCCCTGATCTATCGACATGCACTGGTTAGCACAAGTTATAGTAGGACTCTGGAAAATGTTCAAAAAAATTCTGTTTAATTTTCTCGATCTCTACTTCATCCGGATGCTTAGCAAACTGCTGATCAAGCCAGACTAAAAACGCTTGCTGGTTGTCGTAACATTGGTTTACAGCTAAAAATTCAGCAATGCCGTAACCTCGTTGTATATTAAGTTCTTTTAATAACTGACGCCCAATTTGTTTTGTTTGTTCACTGATCCAAAGTTCTTGTTTATAAAGCATAGTTTGCTCCAAAATCTATAAATAAAGGTAAAGATCGCTGAAACTTTAATTTAGCCGCTTCACCATGTATAATTTAAGAATTCAGGTTAAATCTACCTACAAAGATAAATTATAACCTACTGCAAGTTATAATTTACCAAAGAGCATCCACTTTTGCAATAAAAAATAACCTATAGAAGGTTATTTTTTTAAAATTGAAGACATTATGATTAACTGCAAGTTATCGTCATTAATGGGCGACCGTAAAATCTTGAAACTCAGTGACGTAGTTCATGCCACTGGCATCAATCGAAATACACTGACTGCTCTCTATTACGATAGAGCGATTCGGATAGAATTATCTGTCGCTGATAAGTTATGTCGGTACTTCAATTGCACAATGAATGACTTATTTGAATATTCATATAATGAAGATGAACCTTCAGCTTAAGAATTTGAATAGCCACCATTTTAGATGGCTAGTTTTTTAGTCTATAAATTAAAGATCAAGGCCAGGCGTACTGTCAGATTTGGAAGGCCGTGGTACTGGTTTAGACGCTGGTACTGCATAGCCAAATTTTTCTTCCAATTCTGTACTCCAAGTAAATCCTTTTTTAAATTCCATTTGCTGGGTATTCAGCTTTAGATCATCCAGAATCTCATTAACTTTTTCTTTAATTAAATGATGGTGATTATTTAAATAGAAATCAGGATGGCTTAAGTTCATCATTTCTTCGTATTTATTCACAGTGTCTATAAATCCATAAACATGTACATAGTCTTCCTTTTTTAGCTCATTTAGATTGTTCTGTATTTCTCCGGCACAGTTCTGTATCCAATGCGGATACTCAATACTGATGACCGGCTGTTTATCCTGTGTCCAGGAAATATTTTTTATCTCAGTGAAGGCATATTTCAAATGGTGATCTGCCGTTTGAGCACTTTTTTCAGCTTGATAAAGTGACGCAACATCTACGCTTTGCTGTAGTGCATGTATATGATCGAATAAGGACTTTTCAGGAAATTTGAATCTTTTGATACTGAGCTTTATCTTCTGAGTTGCTTGACAAAATCCGTCAAATCCACTTGCAAGCCTTTGACATTCTGCAGCGCGTTTCGAAGCATGGCTTCTGTCGTTTCTTCGGGTTTTTGCAAAGCCTGCCAGTCGATTAATTCCAGCTTTAATAGATTCGCTAAATGTGGCTGGAGGGCGACTTCTACTTGGCTGTTCACCAGGCTTTCTATATCCAATGAGGTCAAGGACTTGTTCAGCCGCTCCAATAAGATTGGCTTTAAGCTTTGCATAAAATCGTTCAAGTCGGGACCGGGTATCTCGCTCAACAATACGGTCTGAAACGAGCTGATCAATGTGTTTTTGCTCTGCAATTCTTTCTCTAATAGCGAGATCTGCATGGTCAATCTTTCTTGATAATTTTGCTGCAAGCTGATTGTTGTGCTCAATGAGTCTTCGATATTCTGCTGCTCTTTCATTTGCTTTTTCAGATTCGAAATCTCTAGCTGCAACAACGCTGTCTGTTGTTTTTTTAATACTTCTAATTCTGTACTGATCATTTATTTCACCAGGATATATATGATTAAAAGCAAGCCCAAAGCCATAGAACTCATAACGAAAAACTGCAGATTTTTCATGAAATGTAGCTGCTGGCTGATTTGCTCCAAATTTTGAGTTGTTTGGGACTTTATAACGTCTATCTGCTGTTGCCGTCTTTTCTGTTCTTGCCCCAGTCGGTTTTTTAATAAGATCATTTCTTTTTTCTCTATTTCCAGCTCGACTTGCAGCTGGCTGATCTCGTGTGTTTGACTGTGCAATATTTTGGCGACTTCTAAGCTCTGCTCCGATACCAATCCCAGATTCTTCGCTGCTTCGTCCAGGCTTTGCATAAGTTTTTCTGTTGTATTCTGCACGTTTGTTTCGCAAAGCTTCAATGTCGTTAAGATCTGGTTGCGCGATTTTTCTATGCTCTGCTGAAATGCTTTCTGCTGTTGCTGTTGCTCGTCTATCAGCTGTTTCTCCGTTTCGATCATTGCTGAAATCTTGGATTGTAAATTGTTCACTGTAAATCAGTCCTTTTAATCGATCCGTTGGATTACCTTCTGTTTTAAGCGAGATGTATTTTTCGCCTGTTCTCGTGATCTGTCCGATTTCACTCAGTGCTTCAAGCATGGATTTTCGGTCCCGGATGAAGCCAAGTTCTATCCGAAACGTCACATATTTTTCAATCATGCTGATCCGGTGCACTCTAGACTTTCCTGCAAAGCCGGCACGCAACGCAGCTGCACTTTGTAAATGCAGATGATGGGGTAATTTCGATACTTTTGCTCTTGCTGGGTCATCCGGGCGCGCCCAATTTTTTGAGTAGTTAAAATAGTCACGTAAAGCATCGAAGTACGTCAAATGACCCGGTGGCGCGATATTGAGCGATTTTCCAGTTTCGAGTTCGATTCGCGGAACCAGAATATGCACATGCTTTGCACCATTGTCTTCAACATGCATGACGGCAGTCATGTGATACTGATTCAGTTCCAGACCAGCAAAGGCATGCTGCTCAAAGGCATCCAGAACTTCCTTGATATCCTGACTTGATGGTAAATCTTCTGGAGCCCAGGCAATCACTGCAGAGGTATAACGATATTTATGCGGACTGCTCATTGCTAATGCAGAAAAGGTTTGAGGATCTCCTCTCAAGACTTCGATTCCTGCTCGCGGCCGGTTCAGATGATCTTTATCGTCAACAACATATGATGCGGCTTTTGCTGGATCACCGATACCATGCTTTAAAAATTTGATGAGCATTCCTTATTCCTCACTCTCTATTTCTAATACAGCAGAGATAGCGCGGTCACGTGCTCGCTTTACTGCTTGTTCTGAACGCTGAATACAAGGTAGCTCACCCAGTACAGCATGCAGTTCAGCTTGTATTCGCTGAAGAACATGCAGACATTCAACAAAAGAAAAACGCTGTTGCTGTTGTCGATCAGCATTGCATAAGTAGTTCAGTGCTCGAGCAATCTGATTGATGTTGTTGCCAATTTGACCGATTTCCCGCAGCAACTTTGGATCTGCATCTGAACCCTGGCGCTGAACGATTTTTTCTGGCCGACGATGACGCTTATTGATTTCAGGCTCGGGATGTAATTCAACTACTTTTAGCACCGTGTGCTGATTCTTCATAAATTCTTGTGCAATCAGACAATGGATAAAATCCGTGAAAATCACATCGTGTTTAATAAGTAGTTGGTCAAGCTGTTGTGCCTGCAGCGCTAAAAAGCGCAGTCGTTTTGTAATACTTCTTTTGCCTTTTTCCATTGTCATAACGCCAATTATTTTGTGGTTTTTGGGGTCTTAGGGGGTCGCCCCTAACAAGCCCTGGAGGTACAGAAAAGAGTGCGTAGCAGTTTTTTCTGTAGCTACAGGTAGGCTTGCTTAATCCTGTTTGGACTCATATGACGTTAGCAAAAAAAAAAATTAAAAATTACGTTTGGTGAGGTTTTTGAATTTTTCTACTTATGGATACAGCGATATATTTTTTTCTAAAATTATTTAGAGATAAAAATATTGACTAACCTAAAAGACTAACAACCAAATAAATATACTTAAGATACTGAAATGAATTTTTTTAGTAAGATATCAAAATTTTTTTATTTTGACGTTGATTCTATTGTTTTTTACTTTCTTTAAATCTCTTTCATAAATCAAAAAATGATCTTCTTTCTGAGTTATATTTGTTCCTTATATTTCAAAACTATCGTGCATAATCTACGGATGAAATACATCGATTCAAAAAAGCTTTCTGATCCTCAGTTCAACCTTTACACAGGCAGCTCATGCTCAACCTTCTATTTGATGGTTGAGCAGTTAAAAAAGCATGTTACAACTCAAGGTAGACCTCCAAAGTTAAGCGTGGAGGATTAAGTTCTGGTTTGTCTGAGCTATTGGCTGGAATAGAGAATTTTATTTCATGTTGCTACCAGTTAGGGGGCTCAGAGCCAGCAGCTTCAAGAGTTGTACGCCTTGTGGAAGACTGTTTGATGCAGCCGAATCTCTCTAATTTACCGAAGAGTTTAAAAGCATTGGCTGGAATGTTGTTATTGTTGACGCAACAGAAACGCCAATATAAAGACAAAACAAAAGCTATAGCGGTAAGAAAAAGACACATACCTTTAAAGTACAGGTCATCATTCACTATAAAACTCAGCAAATACTGAGTTTATGTACGAGTCGTGGTGCGGTGCATGATTTCGAGTTATTCAAACGTCATTTAAAGCAGATTCCTTTTGGGACTTTTATCGTTGCAGATAAAGGTTATCAAAGGATTTCTAGTGTGTATCCCAATAAACTATTACCTTTAAAAGCCAAGAAACGTTGTAAATTGGATTTTGAACTCAAAAGCTATAATCAGGAAATCAAAAATTCACATAGGCTATTCTTAAAACCTAACGAGGTTTAAGAATACTCACATTCTGGGGAGCATCTTAGAGTCCCTTATAACTGAATAAAATATTTTCCACTTCTGGATAAATTAATTACGTGTAATCAACCTTTAACCATTAAAATACATTATTTAGCGATATTTTTAATTATTAGATTATCCATGTTTCATAAGTTATGTAAGTTACATAACTTATGTGTCAGGAATCTGTCCACTTATGTACCTTTTGTACCTTTTGTACCTTTAAAAAAAGTACAAATTTTTGTCATATTTGATCAAGTGAAGACTTCTATCATTTTATAGATGAGTATTAAGCTGTTTCTGCTCAAGAATTGATTACCCAGCATCCGGATTACATAAGAAGCATAAGTTATGAAACTTGCGTAATTTAACTGTCAGGAATTTGTCCACTTATGCCTCTCTAAACACGTACGCGTTTTCGTCACATTTGACCTATTGCAGAGTTGCATAACATTAAACAGCTGTGTTTAGCGGTTTATGATCCAGAATTGATTACCAGACATCCAGATTGCATAAGCATCACAAGTTATGTAAATTACGTAATTATTGTATAATATTTCGGATCTTATATAACTTACTAGCTATTACGGTTAGCTGCATAAACCAAAATCAGGCAGAACTATTGAAGATAAGCGGCTATTACAGCTTATTCGTTCTTCTTATGATGCGAGTTATGTGATTTATGGTTATCGCTGGATCTGAAAGAGCTGGGTGAAAGCTGTAGACCAAATCGTGTGTTCAAGATCATAAAGAATAATGATATGGTGGCTGTTCGAGGATATAAAAAGTATAAAAGTCATGGTTGTTTAACGAAACCTACACTTAACAAGAATATCCTTTTAAATGCACTTCTCATGGCAGTAAGACAAAATGAACGCGGCTCATACGATTCAGACCAAGGCTTACAATATAGCAGCAAGGACTGGCAGAAATTCCGTCAAAAATATAATTTGGTTCCGAGTATGAGTCGCCACCTTGTGCAGTATACTGCTCGATGAATAAAGCTGTTGCTGAATCCTTTTTAGTAGCTCAAAGATGGAAAGAATTAAAAAGAGGATCTATAAAACACAAGAAATGGAATGTGCAAATATGTTTGATTATATAAAGATGTTTTACAATCGAATCAGCGGCTATTCATATCTCGATGGTATATGCCCCTTCAAAATGAGTCTATCTCATCTCTAGGATACTGGGAGAAATAAGTAACTATTTTTGCTTCCCATATTTTGGTTTATAACCAACATGTAATAGATGTGAAAAATATTTTTTAACATTCTCTTGATCTATTAATTCGGCTTCAATTCTTTCCTGAAAATCTTCTTGTGTTTCGCCTGTCTTTCCAAAATCACGTCCAAAATCGGGATTGTCATGAATATCACAAAGTTTTTGTGCAAAATATGAAATCTGTTTTGGTGTTAATTTATATAAATTTTCAGGAGCTTTATCAGTGAGTCTTAGAACCGTATCTTTTTCAAAAAAAGTAAACTCTATATCAGTAATAGTCCTACCTTCTTTTTTCTGGGTATAAGTAACTTCAATATCAGTAAATTTATTGATTTGTTCTATAGCCACTTTTAGAACGCGCTTTTTAAAATCTCCCATTTGAGGGTATTCATCTTCTAGCAAGCCTAATTTTTCTCTAAGATCTGCTATAGGGACATACAGCTTACCTGTGGATCTCCAACGTATTAAAAGCTCGTACAATCGAATTGAGTACACACTGGTAAGTTGCGAAATTTGCTTAAGTTCATATCTAGTAAATTTTTCTTCAAGCTTAATGAAAAGAGGAAGGATATCAGGAGCAAATATCAACTGTACACAAGCAGCCTCTTTCACATAACCTACTTTAGTTACCCAGCGACTTTTATAAACACCTTTTTTTCCTGTAACAGGATCTATCGCTTTATAATTAAGTCTACGTTCAAACAAATTATCACATGCTGCTTGTAATGCTTCATATGCTGATTGTCGTCCGAGCTTGAACTGTTTCATATACTCCGAGGCATGAATCGTTAACATAGTTTCGGCCGTTAATTCTTCCTCAATATCACGGGCAGCAAGAATTGCTATTAAAATTAATCTTTGTTCTGAAAGATTTAGTGCATATGAAGCTTCAATTAAATTATTATCTTTATAAATTACATTACCCATATGTCAGTACTAAAATTTTAATTAACAATATATGGACAATACTACTTAACGTCCATAAATGAAAGTATTTTTCATGGAAAGAATTTGTCCACTTATGAAAGGAATTTGTCTACTTAGATAAAGGAATTTGTCCACTTAAATAAAGGAATTTGTCCACTTAGATAAAGGAATTTGTCCACTTATTGGTAGGAATTTGTCCACTTTAATGCGTTGTATCTCAATGATAGCAATAGTTACAGCTGACATATAAAGAATAAATTTAAAAAATAATATATAAAATAATAAAAAAGAATTACTTGTGGATAACTTTTTAATTAAATGTTTAGCTCGATAGTTGATTTTTACATGAAATCATTTTACATTACTTAAATTAATAAACTTACGTAACTTACATAAAACATGATTATATTAGTTGGTGGTGAAAAAGGTGGGGCTGGAAAAAGCTGCTTATCTCAAAATTTAGCAGTATACCTTCAAACAAAAAACAGAGATGTTCTTTTATTAGATGCGGATCCTCAAGGAACAACAACTGATTGGATAAAAGAACGTGATGAGAATGATGAATTAAAAGATATTCCTTCAGTTCAAGCTTCAGGTAATATCCGTTCAGTTCTCAAAGATCTGCAAGGTAGATATCAGGACATTGTAATTGATGCTGGTGGGCAAGATTCTGAAGCTTTACGTTCTGCAATGACAATTGCTACTCATATGTTATTGCCTTTTAGACCAAAGCGTAGGGATTTAAAAACATTAGCACATATGGAACAGGTTTTAAAATTAGCTAAAACAGTCAATCCAGATTTGATTGCAAGAGCAATTATTACACAGTGTCCGACGTTGCCATCACAAGTTCAGCGAATTTTAGATGCGAAAGATGCATGTAAATCATTTGGTATAAATGCGCTAAATGCAATTACGACTAATAGAAATGTCTATGATGATGCTGATGAAAATGGCCTTTCTGTTTTTGAAGTAAATAGTGATCAAAAAGCAAAAGCAGAGATTAAAAATATTGCTAGTGAATTTTTAGGAATTTAATCATGGCTGGATTAAACGGTTTAAAAAAGAAAGTTGAAATATCTCCTGAAGATCAGTTAGCAGAAGTCTTCATATCTGGAGCGGAAAAAAGGGTAAGAGCTTTAGAAACCAAAGAGAAAAAATTTGTTAGATGTACATTTTCTTTAAATGATGAAGTTAATCAGTTAATTGATGAACTGGTAGTTAAAAGTCAAAATGCTCGTGTTAGCAGATCAAGTATCGTTAGAATTGCATTAGAAAATTTGGCTTCAAAAAGCTCTGAAGAAATTAAAGAAATTGTTAATCAACAACTTCCGCAATAACTTATTTAAGTTACGTAACTTATGATTGTTACGTAACTTTATCTCATATAAATTTTTCTTGAAGATTTAAATAACTCATAAAACAGCAAAGAAATAATTAGGCAATAATTCCCTTAGTAACTTACATAACATTTTCTCATAAAATGGTTTCTAAAAGCCTTTTAGTAGATTTTAATAACTTAAATAAAATTTAGAGGGTAATGATATTTAATGTATCGTCTTAAGTAATTTTGAAAAATAATATTGGCCATTTTTGAGACTAAATAAGCCTAACTCAGGATGATAGTCTGAGAGATTTATAAGAAGGTTCTCCTTTGTGCTGTCTAAGCTTATAAAAAGCTGTCCGCTCTTATTCTTTACTGTTGTTAAAATTAAAAGTCTGGATTGAATATTTCAGGCATTTAAATAAGTGTCAGACGCGTTCTGAACTCAACATGTGAAAGTCTAAAATAAGTTAGAAAATTTTCAAAAGTTCACGAATTGAAATTTTAAAATTTCTTTTTTGATAAGTTTTTCAGACAATGTTTGAAATTATTTATGATGAAAGAGATGTTAGATAGACTAGATATAAATTTGCCGCCAAAACCGTATTGCACCAATTGTTTTAGCGATGGTCTTATAATACGTCGAAAAAAAGATGCAATAGATTATAAATATATACAGATTAATAGCCCCTTTCAATTGAACTATTTAATACTTGACTTAGATTATGATGCAGCATTAAGTGAGATTCTTTATTCAAAAATAGGTATTCCACTTCCAAATATTGTTATAGAAAATACAGAAAATGGTAGAGCACATATATTATTTGAGCTAGCTGTACCGGTTCATACTGGAAATACAAGCAGACTGAAACCAATTTCATTTGCTAAAGATATTTTAAAAAAATTAAAGCTAATTTATAGCGCTGACTTTAATTATGTAGGTCTAATAGCCAAAAATCCTCATTCTTCGGAATGGAGAACCACACAATTACGTAAAACACCATATCTTTTGAATGAGTTGAATGACTTGGTCGATAAAATGGATATTGAATATCCAGACGTAAAATTTAAATACAATAATGGAATAGTTAATGATCATAAAGAAAATATAGGTCGAAACTGTTATATCTTTGAAATAGCCAGAAATTGGGCTTATTCTGAAATAAGAAAATATAGAAATACTGCTGATTCGCTATGGAGGGATACGGTTTTAAATTATTGTGATGAATTAAATAATAAACTTTCTAATCCATTGAGTCGGAGTGAAATTCGTTGTATTGCAAAAAGCATATCCTTGTTTTGCTTGAAAAATGATCAAAAATATTATGCTGCATTTATTGCTCGACAGAAAAATAGAGGTGAACTCGGCGGGAAAAAATCGAGAAGAAGTGCAAATCAATCTTCTGAGAGAAGTTTAAAACCATGGGAAACCGAAGGTATAAGTCGAGCGACATATTACCGTAGAAAACATATAGCTGAATGAGATCAAATAAGCTATTTTTGAAAGTGTTAGATAAGAAATTTTTAGCTTTCTTAGTCTAAATAGCCTAAGAAAGCTTTTTCACGAACTATAAACGCAAATTACTGAACACGTTTTTAGCTGTCTACGATAGCCATAGCTGAGAAAAGCATGGATATAAAGACACGTATTGGAATAGTAGAAAGCCTTAGCTTCGAGCGAAACTCCAGAAATGACTATATCTGAATTGCAAAACTACTCAGCTATTGAGAGGAATAGGGAATATACAGATTGAGACATCCTGAGTTTTTGGTGAAATTATTTCAGAGCTTGGAAAACCCATTAAAACAGCAATTGAATATATATATTTAATCGAATTAATAACTGGCTTGGAACTAAAAATCCAGACTCAAGCCTTAGTATCATCAGTTAATGGAGCTGATGTTACAAACCGAAATTAAGAAGCAGATGAAACATAATAACTAGAAAATTTATTGAAAGTCGATTATATCTGACACAGACAGCCACATATTAAATTATCCTCTAATAAAATCTCAATGGGAGCTTATAAGCATACTTCGTAAAAGAAAATTTTGTAAACTTGAAGTATACCCTAAAGTTACAATCTGAAAGTTCGTAAAACCATGTACCATTTAAATGATTTTTAATCATAAGTAACATGTAACTTTAGTATTAAAGATTTATAATTTACGAAATTATTCATTTTTATCCAATTGGGGCGTGAAATAGTGAAAGGTCAAAAAGTGGGTTATGTCCGAGTGAGTTCGGTCGAGCAAAATACTGGACGTCAACTTGAGGGAATTGAATTCGACCGGATTTTTGTTGACCGAGCTTCGGGTAAAAATACCGACCGACCGAAATTCCAGGAAATGTTGAACTATGTCCGGGAAGGGGACAGGGTGATTGTTCATTCCATGGATCGTTTTGCGCGAAGCCTGAAAGATTTGGTCACTGAAGTAGATAAACTGGTCAAACGAGGGATCGCCATCCAGTTTGTAAAAGAAAATATTACTTTTACTGCTCAATCCACCCCGATGGATAATTTAATGCTGCAACTGATGGGTGCTTTTGCACAATTTGAACGTGAAATCATTCTGGAAAGGCAAAAGGAAGGAATTAAACTCGCCTCTGCTCAAGGGAAGTACAAAGGTCGGGTACATAAATTGAAACCTGAGCAGGCTGAAGCTTTACGCCAAGCATGGAAGGAAGGGAAGTATCCTTCAAAAATGGCATTAGGTCAGGCATTTGGAATTAGTCGTCAGGCGGTATACCGTTATTTAAAAGCCGGTGAATAACTCAATTGAAATTGGCGACTATATTTAGTTTAGCTTATGAAAATCGTGGAACGTGATAAATCTATGAAAAAGCCCATTCGAGGATGAATGGGCTTTTCACAATCAATTATCCTATTGATTTTATATGATAATTTAATAAAATTGCATATAAGTAGTATTATGTTAATTTTAGATGGATTTTAGATTTTTTAGTTCTTAACTAAAAGGAGAGATATGGAAACAATAGAAAGATATGAAAAACTATCTAATGAAGAGGATGCAAGATACTTACTATCATATTTAAACGATGTTCTTATTCCAGCCTCTAAAGAATTTTTTGATTTATTAGATGATAATCAAATAAAGTTGCACCATGCATTTTCATTCAATGCCATTCTGGCACATGCTATTGATTACATGTTGTTTATTGCAAATAAACAAGTAAAAATTTCTAGAATAAGTTTTGTAAAGAATTTTGATCAAAGATATGCAGTGGATGGCTGTAGCCATATAAATAATAAGTTTTCTCTATTAGATGCGATTAATAATTCATTCAAGCATGTTGAGCTAAAGAAAAGTAGATATATAGATCTGATTAGTTTGTATGGTGATCTATCTTTCCATAGTTTAAAGTCCTATCAAGGGAAAGTATTCTTTGATATGCCATTGTATAGATTCGACTATGCAAGAGTAGTTTTAAGACCAATTTCCGCAATTTTCGACTGTGGCTTGAACACTGCAATGGATATAGATGATTTCATAAATGGAAGGATCTGTGGCAGTACTGGGTATGGTCACTTTGCTTATGATTATCAAAATTATGATGCCATAGATAGAATGATTGATTACTGTGGTGCTGAATGTATGGATTGTGGGGAAAATGGAGCTAACTGTGATTGCCCAAGCTTTATATATGCAAATAATAGAGGAGAATATGCTCCGAACCAAGATCCAAATTTTGATTTTAATGATGTTATGTCCCAAATAAGCGGAACTAGAGAGTGGCGAAAGAAATAAGGCTATCAAACACCTGTAATTGAAATTCTTTGTACCACTATAATAAATAAATTAAAAATAATCGATGATTGCATAATAAATAGGGTTTTAGCTTCCATTTATTTATTTTTTCTGGGAAATATCAACTATAATAATGAATATTCATATTTAACTAAAAAATAGTGATGATTTATAAAATTTTTCTAATAGTTTACATCAGTTTATTTTTAACTAATTTTGCTCACAGTAAAGTGGATACATCTTCAAGCCTTGATTCCAGTATTTCTTCTCAAATCCAAAATTTACCAGACTCTAGCAATAAAGAACTATTAATACTTATTGATAAGCAAAATGAAGTTATTAATAAACAGACTCAAGTTATTGATAGATTGAATGCAAATTACTCACAATTTAAGAAAGAAGTAGATGACCACAAAATTGGTCAACAATATATGAACTATCCTATTTGGATTAGTATTTTATTAGGATGCGCAACTTTCGTAATAACGGCCTTAGGAGTTATCGTAGCTGTAGTATCAATTTTTGGTTATAAACAAATTAAAGAAAGTGCTGCAAAAATTGCCTCACAAAAAGCAAATGACATAGCTACAAATACCGCTACAGAGCAAGTTAACTTACAACTACCTCAAATTGCAGTTAAAGAGATTACACGTTTAATAGATGAAGGAAAGTTCAACCAACCATTAGAAGATGTAGTTGATATGATTCTAAGAAGGGAAAATTATCAACATGGCAGTAGTGGATTTGAAAAATACCCTGAGTTGGATGAGGAGTAGCCAATATTGAAATCTAAAGAGTGGAATATACTTACTATTGAGCATCAATTACTTATTGAAAACTATCAAAAAGAACTTCCTATGAAATTGGGTTCTTTAGCAAAAGATTTAGGTATTGTTGTAAAAAAAGCTACTTTAGGAGCGAACATTTCAGGTGAAATTAAAGAATCTGATGGTGTAGTTACAATACGAGTTAACCGACATGATGCTCCAAGTAGACAAAGATATACTTTAGCTCATGAAATTTCACATTTTTTTTTGCATAGGCATCTTCTGCAGAATGGGATCAAAGATGATGTTCTTTATAGGTCTAATCAGTCTAATGAAATAGAGGCCGAAGCTAATAGATTAGCAGCAGATATAATAATGCCTATTGAATTAGTTCAATTATTAATTAAAAAATATTCTGTTGATGATCTAGATAAAGAACAGGTATATGAACATGTAGCTGAAGAATTGTCCGTCTCTAAGACTGCATTAATAATCAGATTAAATAAAGTTTAAGGTTCCTTAATGTTTTTTAAAAATGTGGAATATATTCCTATTCTTAGCCTTAAACCAGCAGAAATGGCTGCTTTGGAAGAATTACCAGAAAAAGATAAAGATAATCTTTTACCATTAATTTCACTTAAAAAATGGGCTAATTCTGCAAGTCTAGAGAAGTCATTTAAACGGGTTGAGAAAGCATTTGGTCAACGTAGAATTATTCTGGATTTAGATAAAGAGTTTCTTAAAGATTGTCATGAAAACGATGGAGCTGTTTCAAAAGAATTTTTAGAACTATGCAAGCCAGATGATGGTCATAAAAACTGGATTAATCTTTTCAAGCAATATCCGAACTATATACCAGTACTGCAAATCAATGAGGTAAATGAGCTTAATGTTCAATTACATGGTTTTCTCACTCTAGAACGTCCAATAGTATTACGACTAGAATTAGGCCTAAAATTAGATAAAAAACGCGAAATAGAATATTTTATTGAGGCTTTAAAAGTTCTTATTTCTATGAAGACTTTAATTAAAAATTTATTAATCATTTTAGATTATGGTGATTTTAGTAGAAAAGATCTTATCAATTATCAAAAATATGTAGAAATTATAGAATGGTTCATTAAAATTTTCCCTAAAGCGGATTTTTGTATTTCAGGAACTTCTTTTCCATATTCATTTGCTGGATCATATAGAGGAGAAATTCCAATATATGAGCGACAAATTTACAATAAAATCAGCAAAAGTTTAGAAAATATTAATCTAATTTATTCTGATAGAGGTAGTACCAGATCTCATAAAATGGGTGGTGGCGGTCAACGTCCACCTCCTCGTGTTGATTACCCATTAAAAAATGATTGGCGCTTTATTCGAAAGGAAGATGATGCTTACGAAGCACGTTATCTTTACCAAGAAGCATGCATAGAAATAGTAAAAAATGAGTATTGGAACAAAAATTTACATGTGTGGGGAACACAAATGATTGAGAAAACATCATTAAAAGATCCCTATGGTATAGGTTCCCCTCAAAAAGCTACTGCTGTGAGAATTAATATACATTTATATCTACAATTACACTACTTTGACGATATAAATGATTTAGATACTGATGAAGATTGGGTAGACTAATAATTAATCTAGAAGAAGATTATAAATATTCTTCTTCTAGTTTTTCTAAAGCCTCTAAGAATAATCCCAGATTATCTTTAAGAGTTATTTGATGATTATCTACTTTATTAACACGTAATAAATTTAAGTCACTATTATCTAAAGTCTTTTTTATAGTCAATGCATCAAAAAAATCTTGATTAGTTGATCTATATTTTTCTTGAAGTGATTCAATGGCATACTTGCGTAATTTAACTACAGGCAAATAAATTAAATTTTGCTCTAAAATTTTTCTTCTAAAATTTTTTAGACTCAATTCTTCAGCCCTTACAATTTTAATTAAATCTGACACTGTCATTAAATCTAAAAATTTTAATTTATCTCCTATACAGTTGGTTTTTCCTCTCCTTACAACTTTAACTTTTTCATTTTTAAGTTCCCAAACTGCTACATTTATAGGAGTTATATCTAAAATTTTATTTATGTGTTTTGAGGCAGCCACTACTGTGACTTTATCAAAATAGTCTAAATAAGTTTTTACTTGTCCTTCTAAACGCATCAGGTTATCACTAGCACTCTTTACTTCATATGCATAGAGTTTGTTCGATTTAATAAGTGCTAAATCAACTCTACGAGCATAATCAGCTATAGTAAACTCATTGATTAAAGTATCATTTTTTTCTAAAATATCACTACTAACCATATGATTTATAATTATATTTTTAATATCAGCCTCTAGGTATCTTTCCTTCATAAGTGTTGGCATTTAAATAACAGTTTGGGAACTATTAGTATATAAGATATTAAAGATTTAAAAATTAAATAATAGTAACTATCTTTAGATCAATGTTTCCAACCTACCTAGGGCAAACACTATCCCCAGAAATTGGGGATAGTGTTTGAATGGTTTTTAGCCGAATTTGTACGCATATGCTCGCATCAATTCCGGCCCTTTGCATGTAGGCCAGATAGTGGATTTTCCTATTATGGGGACATAGAGAGCAGGATGCTCCAGAAAAAAAACACAAGAGAAAGAATAAGGAATGTGAGATCAGACAGAAGTCTGATCTAAGCATCAAATACGAAAAAGCCCAACATCCTGTTGGGCTTTTTTATTTTGGAGAAACCGGACATTTCTATTTTGGAGTTACAGCTCATGTTCGTATAACGTGTATTATGTTAATTTTAGAAGTACTTTAAAATATTAAGCTAATAACACGTGTTTTTAATCCAAACTTTTAATGTAAGTAATGCTTTGCAAATATAGATGTTCAGAGGATATCCAGCACTTATTCTTATGAAATTTGAATATCTCTTATCTTCCCCAAAGACTTCTCCTGGGACTATATTAACTCCTTGTTCTTTTGCAAACTTATAAATATCTAAGCTATCAATTTTTTCTGGTAATTGAATCCATAAGGCATATCCACCTTGTGGTTGCGTTAACTTTATATCTAGACCTTCAAAATTTTTCACAATAAACTGGCGATATTCTTCAACTTGTTTCATTAACGTGGGCCTTAATTGATTTAAATGGGCCCTATACGATCTACTGTTAATAAAATCCGCTAAACCTAGTTGTAATGGTGTGTTTACAATACTCAGAAGTGATAGAAGTTTCTCTTTGAGATGTTCTTGTTGATGAGGTAAACAAAGCCAGCCAATACGATAGGCTGGTGACAAAGATTTCGAAATTGAGCTACAAAGAAACACATAGCCTTCTTTATCCCAATATTGGATAGGTAGGGGACGATGTAAACTGTGCCCGCATTCAGCATAAATATCATCTTCAACGATAAAACACTTATATTTAGCAGCCAATTTAGCAATTTGCTCTTTTTCATCATTAGTTAGACAAAAACCTAAAGGATTTTGATAGTTAGCTGTCAAAAGACATATTTTTGCTCCTGAATTTGCCATAACCTGCTCTAAGCGATGTAGATCTATTCCTGTATGTGAAGCAGGTGTTTCTACAATCTTTCTACCTAAATTAGCTAATAATAATTGTTGTCCATTATAGTTAGGCATTGGAACAATAACGCTATCACCGACTTGAGTCAGCATTTGTATGATCGTAGATAAGGCAGGCATACACCCACTTGTTATAAAAATTGATTCTTCTGGTATATAAATTCCATCTTCAGCACAGTGATTTGATAAAGCTTGGCGTAACTTAATATGCCCTTGTTTATCACTATATAAAAAATCCTCTGGTGCACTATGTTTTAAAGCTCTTTGAAGAGATCTCCTTAATGTCTGTGTTGGTATTAGTTTAGGGGAAAGCTGAATTGCCCCCAAGTGAACTCTGTGTTGATTGATTGAGGCCTCTTGTATTTCATTCTGTAGTTCTAAATTTGTTATCATCCGTGGATGAGATCCAAATTCGGGATGGATTGGAAAATTTATCTGTTCTTTAGTAGTTCTTACAAAATATCCACTTTTAGGTTTAACAAAAATTAGACCTTGTGACTCTAAAAGCTCATAACAAGATTTTGCAGTGGTCATACTGACATTATGGTTTTTGGTAAAACATCGCAATGAGCTCAACTTTTGATTTGGCTGTATCTCCCCCGAGTTAATTTTTTTAGCAATTTGATCAGCTAAAATTTGATATTGAAAAGCCATATCTGTGCTCTTTTTTAAAAAAAAATTGTATCTGTATATCTTTATATCAGAAAACTAAAATGCAATAAATCTTCTCAATATATTCAATCAATTATGAATAATTTCATTACTACAATTCTTGTAGTTATCTTATGTTCTGGATGTGAAAGTAAAACAGATCAACCTAAACTTGGACAAATGACTTATGTATGCTCTTCATTAGTCAGAGGCTATTTAAAACTTAGTCAATTCGACTCTTATGAGGTATGGAAGAAAGAGGATAAATCGCAGAAAACAATTAAATTTTTATATACTAAATTTTATTCTGGTAATCAGATAGGTCTTATCCGAGATACTAAATTACTTGAATGTACAAAAGAGAGAGGAAAATATTTCTTAAGTGAAATTGATCAACATTCATTGAAAAAAAGTCAGGTTTTAACTTTAGCTTTAAATAAATAATCTATGGTAAATACTCTGCATTTTGCATACTCAATTTTAGGGTATTAGATCATGCTTAATTAATAAAACTCCATTTAACATAATGGCCATTACATAAGGCAGAAGAAAACAAACACATACCTAGTCCTTTTAATTAGCTAAAGAATAAGAGGGGGAAATTTCTACAGTTAAGCCCTGAGGATATGTCCCGTAAAACTTAATATCATAATCATATTTGCTTAGAATTGTTTTAACCAAAGATAATCCCAAGCCATGCCCTGGTTGTTCTGCAGACTTTCGCCAAAAACGTTGCCCCAAAAGTTTCAGCTCATGTTCACTTAAAGTTTTTCCATTATCTTGAATGAAAAGTGAGCTATCCTGCATTTTGATAGTAATAATATCTGTTTGTGCATGTAAGGCTGCATTCTCAATAAGATTTTTAAGTACTGTATAAAGCGCAAAATCAGGAAGATAAATACTTGTTAAAGTTGCCCAATTGATATCCAGACTTTGATCAAGCTCAGGGTAGACTGGGTGTAAATCTGCAATGACTTGTTGCAGTACAGATGTAATATTCGTGGCTTCTAATTTCTGAACAGTATCCTGATCTATAGCTGTCAATGCTAAAAGTTGTTCAAGTAATTGTGCATATCTGCGGATGTTTATATTGGCTTGTTGAAGATTATCCTGTAAATCGTGCCCGGCATGTTGTTGTTGTGCGATGAGTTGAGCAAGTTGTACATGGGTTTTGATTGCCGTTAAAGGACTACGCAGTTCATGTGCAGCATATGCGGTGAAGACTTTTTCATTTTCCAAACTATGGTGCAATTTTTGGATCAACTGAGTTGAATTATCGACAAAAGGTTGTACCTCTTGCGGAATGTTTTTGGGGTCAAGATTTATTAAATATATGGCCGCGTCACCAAGTGTTAATTCTTTTAGGCTCAAATGCTGTGCAATGGTATCAAGACTTTTAAATTCTTTACGTATTATCAAAATAATCAATGTAATACAGATAAGCAGTGATAAAATTAGTGGAATAAGCACTGATTGCAGAATCTGCTGTAGGAGTGAATAGCGTAAGAACATACGTTCGGCAGCCACAACTTGGATATCATTTTTACGTAGCACATAACTACGCCACTCAATCTCACTTTGTTGCCAAGTACTAAAACCAAGCTGTTGTTGACTTAAGTTAGCTGGCGCACCTCGAGTTTTTGCCACAACATGTTGACCCACAGAAATATCTGAGCTGAATAAAGATACTTCGCAAGCAATTAGATTTTCAGCATCGGTAGACTTATTGGTTTGTTGAATAAGTTCGTTTTTAATCGCTTTCATAGGGAGTTGTTGAATTAAACGCGCGACCATATGTGCCGAAGCCGAAAGTCGTTGATCCAAGGTATCTTGCAGGCGTTTTTGCAGATCGACATACAACCAGGCGAATACAATACTCCACAGGCAAAGAAATACCATCAATAAGCTTGTGACCAAACGCCATTTCAAACTATAGCTTCGCATCTGTTATAATTCAGACACTTTAAACATATAACCGACCCCACGAATGGTCTGAATAAAATCAGCATTTAATTTTTGTCTTAAATGGTAAATATGCACATTTAAAGCATTACTTTCGATGCTGTCTTGATACCCATAAAGTTTGTCGAGCAATTGCTCATTTTTCAGAATCTGATTGGGATGGCTCATCAAAGTCTCAAGCAAACTGTATTCACGCCTTGAAAGCTGGATCGCTTGATGTTGATAAAATACTTCTTGGGTATCTCGATTTAAGCTTAAGTCTTCAAACTGTAGAACATTGGATGAAAAGCCGCGGTGACGACGCGTGAGAGCATGAAGACGGGCAACCAGCTCATCAAGTTCAAATGGTTTCGTCAGATAGTCATCAGCGCCTAAGTTTAATGCTTCAATACATTGCCGCGTCTGTATCCGCGCAGTGAGTACAAGTATCGGTGTATGAATCTGATCCTGTCGCCATTTTCTAAGTAACTCCAAACCATCCTGATCCGGCAATCCTAAATCGAGCAGGCACAGATCAACAGCGCTATGACGGATAAAATAATCTGCCGCGCTTGCCGTGCTGACATGCTCGACAGAAATATTTAAAAAATCCAAAGCCGCACAAATACTGTGGGCAATATATGGATCATCTTCTACCAAAACGACAAACATGCGGACTCCCATTGATTGTTCATCTATTTTATAAGCGATTGTTACTGTTAATGCTCTCTTAATTTTAGTTTTTGAATAATAGGGCATCTAACATTAAATACGATGCTGAAATTGATGATGTGGTTGTTGAGAATATTTTTGATAATGGTAGCTGTTTTAATAAGAACAGCACATGCTGATTTCTTGCCACCTGATCAGGCCTTTCAGTTTGAGGCAGTCTCGACCAGTCAGGAGGGTGCTGAACTTACATGGAAAATTGCCGATGGCTATTATCTCTATCATCATCAACTCAAAGTTAGTCATGATCAGAAAGCACTCAAACTGAGCCTACCAGTACCACAAGACAAAGATGATCCAACCTTTGGGCGGACCCAGGTTCATTATGGTCAAGTCAATACTCATATTCCGGTACAGCCTAATCAGCAACTCAATATTCAGTGGCAAGGCTGTGCGGAAAGCGGTTTATGCTATCCAGTACAACGCACTACGATTCAAACTGATGACGAGGGATTATTGCCCACCCAGAGATTCTCGGAGAGTAAAAGACTATTAAATGTGACATCAACTTTAACATCTACTTTAGTGCCAACCCAGTTATCTGAGCAAGCTGTTGCACAACAAAAAAAGGCAGCTTTAGGACCAGAAAATTCAACGAATAAAAACACAGTAGAAGAACCTGAAAATCTGGTAGCGGTACCACAAGATGAACAAGCCGCTGATGAATCCCAGAGACAAGCCTCAAGTGAAGTAAGCACCCAGAGAGAGCCTCAGATACAACAGGATCAGACGAATGCCTCTCTTAAATCTCAATGGAATAATGACCAATTCTTTTTTAACCTATTATCCAACCAGAACCTTTTAGTCAATTTGCTCGTATTTTTAGGACTTGGGATCTTATTGGCTTTTCTACCCTGTTCATTACCTTTGATTCCTATCCTTTCGGGTATTTTGGTCCAGCGCAAAACGGGTTATCGGGCCGCATTTATTGCCGGAGCCTTTGTTCTGGGGCTGGCCATCGTGTATGCCGTGATGGGCCTAGCCGTTGCACAACTAGGTTATAGCTTTCAGCGATGGTTTCAAAGTCCAGTTTTTATTGGCTTATTTGCACTGCTATTCACTGTATTCGCATTTAACTTATTTGGCGCTTTTCATTTGTCATTGCCACAAGGGGTGTTACATCGCCTTGATCAGTGGCAACAAAGACAAAAGGGCGGAACCTTGCTAGGTGCTTTATTGATGGGCATGATCGCAGCATTGATTGTTGGTCCCTGTATGAGTGCGCCACTCGCCGGGGCATTATTATTTGTTTCACAGTTGAATCAACCCGTGATGGGGGCAAGCTATTTATTTGTGCTTGGTCTGGGTATTGGTTTCCCCATATTTATTGCTTCAGTGTTTGGTTCACAATATTTACCTAAACCTGGCTTATGGATGGATCGTCTTAAGTTTAGCTTTGGCTTTGTCATGCTGGCTCTTGCTCTTTATTTCATCCGTCCGTTAATTCCAAGTGTGCTCTATTTCATCTTACTCGGTGCGATTTTACTCCTGCTTGCTGGCTATTGCTTGCTAAAAATACTCCCTCATATATCTCGCAGCATAGCCAAAGCTATGGTGATGATTTTAAGCATTATGATTGCCTTAGGAGGAGCATGGCATATTAACCATGCCCTAGCTCAAATGAGTGTGACCCAAGCAGAGCAGATCTTGGCATGGCAACAGGTGAATACTGAGGATGAACTGAGTAGCGCCCTTGCTCGCTTTAAAGGTCAGACAGTCATTATCGATGTTTATGCGGACTGGTGTGTGGCCTGTCAGCCCATTGAGCATGAAGTTTTGCCGCGTGAAGATGTACAAGATGCTCTTCGTAATATCGCAAGGATTAAGCTCGATCTCACAAATTATCATTCAAGCCAGGATGAATTATTAAAGCAATGGCAGATTCTGGGACCACCAACCATGATCATGCTGGATGTCTCACATCAGGAACAACGTGAACTTCGACTGACAGGAACATTTAGTGCAGCCCAGTTACTCGCAAGACTTGAGCAACTTCAGACAGGCGAACGTGAATGATTTCATCTGAAGCCTTACACCTTGGACCATTGATGTTGCCCTGGACATTAATCATTATTTTGATTGGATTGATGACTGTGTCGATAATTGGCCAGATGGTGAGTAACAAACTCCGATGGGATAAAGCAGTGATCCAGGTTTTTCGGGATTCTTTATGGATCAGTGTCCTGATTGGGCTCATCGGGGCAAGAATCGTTTTTGTATTGTTACATTGGGATGCCTATTCCACATCACCTCTCGACATCTTCAAGATCCAAGACAAAGGATTCCATCTCATCGGGGGTATTGTTACTGTTATCCCATACTTTCTTTGGAAAAATAAAGGACTGCCTGGTAAATCCAAGGCTATTTTTATCTTTATTTTTACGCTGCTGCTGAGTCTTGGCATTGCTTTTCAAAACAATTTGAAACAGGAAACCCATTTTCCGGATTCAAGTTTTTCGTCCTTAATTCAACATGGTGAAATCTCAGAGAACGTTCCACTCAAGCAGTTTATCGGGCAGCCAACAGTGATCAATATGTGGGCCAGTTGGTGCCCACCGTGTCACCGTGAAATGCCCGTTTTACAGCAGGCACATAATCAATATCCCGGGATTAATTTCGTCATGCTTAATCAGGGAGAAGATCAAGTAACCGTACAGGATTATTTAAGACGTTATGATCTTAAATTTAAACATGTACTGCTTGATCCATATGGAGAAATACCACAACAGATGAATATGTTTGGACTACCAAGCACTTTATTTTTCAATGCACAGGGGCAGTTGGTAGAGCGTCATATGGGTGAATTGAGCCCTGCGATGTTGCAGCAATATTTAAAAAAGATATCCATCCAACCTTAATTTTTCTGGTGAATTTTTATGAATACATCGATACAACGTATCCTCATTTCCATGCTGCTTGCAGGTAGTGCAACATTGACTTCCGCCAATAGCGCTATCAAAAAACAGATTGAGCAGGAAGGATTTGAGTTTATTCAACAAATTCCTGCGCCCACAGGAATGACTGGCTGGGTGGGACACAACAATCAGCATCCTGGAACCGTATTTATTGCGAATGACCAGAAATATTACATTCTGGGTGATTTATACAATGCCAAAGGAGACAATCTTTCTGTTGATCTCATGAATAAACATGCCAAAGAAGCGGTTCTGGATGATGTTTGGAAAACCTTGGAAAAGGCTACATGGATCCAGGATGGCCAAAAAAATGCTCCACGCATAGTCTATGTCTTTTCGGATCCCAATTGCCCTTACTGCCATAAGTTTTGGCAGCAGGCGCGTCCATGGGTTAAGTCTGGAAAAGTACAATTACGCCATATTCAGGTCGGTGTCATACGTGAAGAAAGTCGTGCCCAAGTTGCCACTTTACTGATGTCAAAAGATCCTGCAGCAGTTTTTACTGATATGAACGTGAATAAAGGCAAGAAACGTTTAAAACCGGAAAATAAAATTCCTCAAGAGATTGCAAAAAAAATTGATTTCAATCAGGAGTTAATGGAGAAATATGGATTTTTCTCAACACCTTCCATAGTGTGGCGAGACAGTAAGGGCACTTTTAAATCTGCTCAAGGCATGCCAAAGGATCTGAAAGAAATTTTTGAGAAATAAATTTCGCAAGTGGATATGAGATTTTAGGTATTTTGTTAAATGATGGAAAACTTTATAAAGTCATCAGGTTCATATTTTCAACTGTCGTATAAATAAAGTAATGGTAATGCTGTATAGATTGTATTGCCATTATCTTTAGCCGATTTGAGCAGGAATATTGAGGTTAAAGCTTGAGGAATTATGAGTTTGTTAAAGTCACTCGATGGTACAAGTTAGAGTGAAAAACAGGCTTAAGCAGCACAATATAACTGATGCAGGGTTTGCATAATCGTCAGGATTCTGGGGTCAGATACTTGATAGAAAATCTGTTTACCTTCACGACGAGTGCTGACCATATTATTTTTACGCAGTACAGTCAGTTGTTGGGACAGTGTTGGTTGATGAATATCAGTGCTTTCCTCAATTTTCTGTACATTGAGTTCGCCTTCTACCAAGACACATAAAATTTTTAGGCGGTCAGGATTTGATAAGACTTTTAAGTAGTTTGTGACTATATCGACTTCCGAAAAATCAATTTTAGCCTGATTAGTTCCAGTATTCATTACGATCTCCTTCAGTCCTGCATAGTTAAAAATCATTTATGAAAGAATATCACAGAGTGCTTGATTAATATTATATATTATATATTATAAATAAATATATTGTAAACTTAAGTAGACTCGCTATGCATGATTTCCTGATTGCTTTTCTCGGCGGTTTGATGCTCGGTGTATCGGTCGTTGGTTACCTGTATGTGCATGGTCGTATCGCAGGCATCAGTGGCTTAATCGGACAGGTGCTGAATCCTAAAACGATGTTTAAAACATCTGCGATTTGGTTCATGGCGGGTTTAATCACGGTGCCATTTATCTATGGACTGTTTGTTCAGCCAGAAATTGAATTGAATGCGAGTCCGCTGATGCTGGTGGTTGCGGGTCTCTTGGTCGGCTTTGGTACCCGCTTAGGTTCAGGCTGTACCAGCGGTCATGGCATTTGCGGGATGAGTCGTTTGTCTAAACGTTCCATCGTGGCCACCATGAGTTTCATGTTTGCTGGTTTTGTCACTGTTTATATTGTTCGTCACGTGACTGGAGCATTTTAAAATGAAAAATATTTTAGCTTTTATTTTTGGTGCTCTTTTTTCTGTCGGACTGATGGTTTCAGGCATGTC
The DNA here is from genome assembly GCF_002135195.1 of Acinetobacter terrae. Classification (NCBI taxonomy): domain Bacteria; kingdom Pseudomonadati; phylum Pseudomonadota; class Gammaproteobacteria; order Moraxellales; family Moraxellaceae; genus Acinetobacter; species Acinetobacter terrae. The sequence continues at coordinate 623 of NZ_NEGF01000019.1, read as the reverse complement.
CAATCCGGAAAAAGTGCTGGATTTCCTGGATCTGTTTGGTGACTGGGATGCCAGTCTGGCCTTTGTGATGATGGGTGCAATTGCCGTGGCATTTATTCCCTTTCAAAAAGCCATGCGTTCTGCAGCACCGAAAACCGTATTTAACGAACCTATTGTATTGCCCACCAGTCAAAAACTTGATCCACGCTTAATCATTGGCAGCCTGTTGTTTGGTATCGGCTGGGGGATTGCTGGGGTATGTCCAGCACCAAGTTTCACCTTGATTGGCCTGGGGCATTACCAGGTCTTCTATTTTATTATCGCGATGTTGATTGGCGTATTGCTGCACCGTAAATGGGCTGGAGAATAACGATGGCAAAACACCCACTGGTACAGGATTTTTTTGACGAGGCGACCAATACCTTCAGTTACGTGGTATCCGATCCAATAACAAAGCGCTGTGCCATCATTGACAGTGTGCTGGATTATGATGCGGCATCTGCAACCACTTCAACCACACAGGCAGATCGTATCATTGCCTATGTCAAAGCACAGACTTTAGACGTGGAATGGATTTTGGAAACCCATGTTCATGCAGATCACTTGACTGCAGCCCAGTATTTGAAACAGGAACTGGGCGGAAA
>NZ_NEGF01000018.1:0-50010 GCF_002135195.1 Acinetobacter terrae | reverse complement strand
CTCATCAATTTTCTGACTTTAATTTCTCAAATAAACTTCGAGTAATTTCTACCATCAATCAATGAAAATAATTTCGATCGATCAACCGGTAAAAATCCACACAAGTTGTTCTTCATAATCTCTTAATGATCTATCTTGCTCTTCGTCAGAGACAAGAAACAACAAGGCAATCTCAACAACTCAACGCTTCGCGCTTCGTTCGTTTCAACATATCTCGTTGGTATGCCGCGTATTCTATACAGTTTCTGAAGGGGCGCAACCCCTAAAATGATATATTTATCACGCATGTCTGTTTTTTCTACAAAATCAGTAAAAAACCATGTTTTTTAGTCATTTTTTATACTTTTCTGATGAAAAAATTGGTTTTTTTCAATTTTCTTGGAATTTTATATTTCAACTACCGCCATATATTATCAATCCATCACTTTTTTCTATGGCTATATCTATCTTCGAAATTTCTAATCCAAACATAAATACCCTTCACTTAAATCAAAGCTACACAAACAAGCCAACGACCTACCTGAATGCCCCTTACATATAAGTAAGCATATTTAAAACCCAGTATTCACTCTAGATACCAACTCAATTCCCCTTGAGACTTTTATTCTTATTTAGTGGACTGGCTTTATTAACCTTTGGTGTAGTTCTAGCTATTCGTCGAAAATACGCCATCCAATTATTGTTATGCTTATTGAGCTGTCTGATCACGGCTTTTGGAGTGTGCCTAGTGGTAAAAGGCAATTTAGTCTTCTTGGTTGGGGAAGGTTTGTATCAAGCATTTGCGATTCGTTTTAGTTTCAATTTCGGTTCATGCAAAACTTATGGCGATATTATTTTAGTTTTAATTGCAGTGGTCAGTGCTTCTTTATGCCTACATACGATTATTGAGGTGCTAGAAGGAACCATTATGACTGCCTTATGTTTCGGCAGCTTAGTCAAAATGATTTTACCCAAATTCAATTTTATTCACTTTAATACTGCAGCAATACTTATAACTTCTGAAAAATAACCACGCTCATCAAAATCTCCTTAAATAGGGGATTTTTTGCTATCTAGGTAGTGAAAAAAATCAGGTAAATTAAAATTGACTAAATTTTAGATAGAAAAAAAAGAAAGAGATCTCTCCCAAAACCTCTTCCTTGGAGTTGAATCTATAGTTCGATCCATGATGTCATTATTATAGTTATTGGTAAAAATTTAAAAAAGTCTCTTGGGGAAGAGACTTAAAACTGTGGAGCTTTTGTTATACACGTACCCTCTAGATATGTTTTCTACACAATGTCTAGATGGATAAATCCTATACATAAGCAAAAGAGAATGCAACAGATTTGGCAAAATTTAACTGTTGTTTTTATAAGGTTTTTTTTGAATTTGCTTATTCAAAATATTAATATACGATATAAAAAATAAAAGCAGGCCAAAGCCTGCTTTTATTTCAATAACTTAAATAAAAAATTCAAGAAACCATTAGTCGATGAAGGTCACTTTAGCGATTGCTTTTTTACCTGCCTGAATGATGTAAGTTTTGTTCTCGTTGACCGAGAAACCAGCATCAACCACTTCCCAATCCACTTTTACAGCACCACGCGCCACGGCATCTTTGGCCTGTGCGGCATTTTTGGTTAAACCGGCAGTACGTAAAATAGAAGCAATAAACATTTCACCGCCAAATTCAGCACGTGAAATGGTCACTTCTGGGGTGCCTTCAGGCAATTCACCTTCAGTAATGATATTGCCTGCACCTTTATGTGCATTCTCAGCTGCTTCCGCACCATGGAAACGCTCTACCAACTCTAATGCAAGGATCTTCTTAATCTCTTGAGGATTACGACCTTCTTGCATTTCTTTTAATAACACTGCAATTTCATCCAGTGATTTAAAGCTGAGTAGATCAAAATAACGCTCGATCAAAGAATCCGGCATTGAAAGTACTTTTTGGTACATCGCGCCTGGTGCATCAAATACGCCAATATAATTCCCTAAAGATTTAGACATTTTATTCACGCCATCTAAACCTTCAAGAATAGGCACTGTAATGCAGACTTGCGCTTCCTGATCATAACGACCTTGTAGCGTACGACCCATCAACAAGTTAAAGGTCTGGTCTGTACCACCTAGCTCCACATCTGCTTCAAGCGCAATTGAGTCATAACCCTGTACCAATGGATATAAGAATTCATGAATCGCAATCGGCTGATGGTTGTTATAACGCTTGGTAAAGTCATCACGTTCAAGCATACGCGCCACAGTTTGCTGAGACGCCAATTGAATGAGATCGGCTGCGGTTTTTTGTGCAAACCATTCAGAGTTAAAACGAACTTTGGTTTTATTCGGATCAAGGATTTTAAAGACTTGTTCTTGATAAGTTTTTGCATTTTCCAACACTTGTTCACGCGACAATGGCGGACGTGTTGCACTTTTACCTGTCGGGTCGCCAATCATGGCAGTGTAGTCACCAATCAGGAAAGTCACTTCATGACCCAAATCCTGGAACACTTTTAGCTTATTAATCAGTACAGTATGACCTAAATGTAAGTCAGGTGCTGTTGGGTCAAAACCCGCTTTAATTTTTAAAGGACGATTTTCTTTGAGTTTCTTTAACAGATCCTCTTCAGAAATAATCTCATGAGTGCCTCGTTGGATGAGGGCAAGTTGTTCTTCAGCCGGCAGGAAATTTGACATCACAAAACCCAATACATCAGTTATACAATTTGTGCGATATACTAACACTTTTTCAGCATAATGCAGGCTTAACTATCATCATGACAGCGATCTATATTGGGGTAATGACCGGCACCAGCATGGATGGCGTTGACATTGTGGCTGCTTCATTTGATCCATTGCAGCTTCATGCCACCCTCACCTTGCCATTCGATTTGGACTTACGTGATGAACTGATGGCGCTGACTTTACCCGGTGACAACGAAATTGATCGCATGGGCAAAGCAGATGTTGCTTTAGCGCAAATGATTGGTGGTGGCATTAATGAGCTGATTGAAAAGAACCAGCTAGATCGTAGCCAGATTAAAGCCATTGGTTCACATGGACAAACCATTCGCCACCGTCCTGAACATGGTTTTACCTTGCAAATTGGCGATCCCAATATCATTACTGAAATGACCCAGATTCCAGTAATTTCAGATTTCCGACGTCGTGATATGGCTGCTGGTGGTCAAGGTGCACCTTTAGTTCCTGCATTTCATCAAGCCTTATTTCAACACCCAAGCATTCACCGTGTAATTTTAAATTTGGGTGGCATTGCCAATGTCAGCATGTTACCTGCAGGTAATCCAGATGCTGTATATGGTTTTGATACTGGACCTGCCAATATTTTGATGGATGCCTGGTGTCATCGTTATACCGGTCAGCCTTATGATGAAAACGGTAACTGGGCAGCATACGGTCAACCGATTCGAAGCCTGCTCGATCGTTTACAAGGCCATGAATATTTTTCTAAAGAACCGCCGAAAAGTACCGGTCGTGAAGACTTCAACCTAGAATGGTTAGATGAACAAATTTCCGACTGGCGCAATGATCTTGAATATAACGAGTTAGAAGATACCCCTGAAAATGTTCAGGCAACCTTATTAAAACTCACCACACGGGCGATTAAAAAAGCCATTTACCGTTCCGACATGGATACCGGTGAAGTCTATGTTTGTGGTGGTGGGGCCTACAACTCACATTTACTCGAGCAATTGCGCTGGCGTTTGCGCAAACACAATTGGTCAGTACAAACTACCTCTGCAATTGGTTTAGCGCCTACATGGGTTGAAGCCACTGCTTTTGCATGGCTAGCGATGCGTTTTATGAATCAGCAAAGTGGCAACCTACCGACCGTCACAGGTGCGGCAGGCTATCGTGTTTTAGGTACCATTACATCGATTTAAATCAGATCAATCTCAATGAGATCAAAATGCCTGATGACCGTTTCAGGCATTTGGATCCGATCCTATTGCCATTCCATTCAAATACCAAAAGCATACTCAGCTCCAATCGAAGCAAGTTTTACAAATTATCTCAATTCAATATCTTTATTTTGATGAGTTTGCTCGCTCCACCCCATGAGATTCAAGGCAATCTCTATTTTCTTATTCAAAATGAGTCCAAAAGAACGCTAACGCCCTCGCGATAGATAAAACCATGCCGGACATTAAATACGAGCACGATAAACTTTCTAGATGCAGTTTTGCTATAGAGCTTGTACGCAGTGTTACAACCATATCAAGTATGCTAATTCGCAATCCGATCAATTTTACGAGTCCATGATTGATCACGACCTTTATAAAAACTCAGCCTCTCAAGATAAATCAGTTGGCACCACTTAGGTGCATAGCGACTATCGATTAAGCGAATAATGCAATTTCAAGCACTTAAACTCACAGAATTTTCTCTCATGTTGAAATATTCAACATCAATGTTATAGCAAGTCTTACAGCTGTAGGCGAATAGATCAAGCATAGTCCATAATGGGCAAATACGAATGAAAAAGGTTAGATTCATGAAAGCAATCATTGTACAAAAACCAGGTGGTTTTGATCGTTTACACGTACAAGAACAAGCTGAAATTTCTGCACCACAAGCAGGTGAAATTCAGGTTGATATTCGTGCCAATTCATTGAACTTCCATGACCTATTGGTTGCTCGTGGTGATTTCCCAACAGAAGAAGGCCGTATCTTACTGTCTGATGGTGCAGGTGTTGTAACCTCAGTGGGTGAAGGTGTCACTGAATTTAAAGTGGGTGATCATGTCGTATCGTGTTTCTTTCCAACATGGCAAGATGGCCCAGCGACCCTCTCTGACTTTGCGACTGTTCCAGGGGACGGTGTTCAGGGCTATGCACTTGATAAAGTCAATGCACCTGCGACAGCGTTCACGCTTTCGCCAAAACAATATAACCATGAAGAAGCAGCTACACTCACCACAGCAGGCTTAACAGCTTGGCGTGCACTTGTCGTCGATGGCCATCTACAAGCAGGACAAACGGTTTTAGTTTTAGGAACAGGCGGTGTTTCGATTTTTGCTTTAAAAATGGCGAAATCAATGGGTGCAAAAGTCATTGCAACCACATCTTCAGACCAAAAGAAACAGAAGCTTTTGGAACTCGGTGCCGATCACGTCATTAATTACCGCGATGAAGCAAATTGGGGTGATAAAGTGCTTGAACTCACCCATGGTCAAGGTGCTGATATTGTCGTTGAAGTCGGTGGTCCAGCAACATTGGCACAATCGATTCGCGCATGTAAAGTCGGCGGTCATATCGCACTGATTGGTGTACTCACAGGTTATGCGGGTGAAATCCCAACCGTTGAACTCATGGCAAAACAATTATCAATCAAAGGCTTAATTGTTGGTAGTCGTACTCACCAAAAAGAAATGATCCAAGCCCTTGAAACATATGATTGGAAGCCTGTGATCGACACGGTATTTAGCCTTGATCAATTATCTGAAGCATTCAAGTATCAAGAAACGGGTAAGCACTTTGGTAAAATTTGTATTCGTCACGATTAATACGTCGAATGAGAAATTGAGTGCAATAAATAAAAAGGTCTGCATGTGCAGACCTTTTTATTTCTAAAACATTCTTATTTCATCATTTTCTGCGCATTTTCATTTCGAAATGCACGTAAAATTTGTTGACCTGCACGACCTGTTGGACTCAAGCCTAAACGATTTTGTTCTTGGCGAATTGCTTGACGGGTTTTATCGCCAATTAAGCCATCGGCTGCACCAATCGCATAACCTTTATTCAGTAAAAACTGCTGAATTTCACGTCGTTCTGCGCGCGATGTTCCTGCATCATCAGTTGGCCAGGCTTTGCTAAATCCGCCCTGACCCTGTAAACGATCAGACAAATGTGCAATCGCCAACGCATAACTTTCCGCAGCGTTATAACTATATATAGCATCGAAATTTTTAAAGACTAAAAATACCGGACCATTTGCACCTGCAGGTGCCATCAATCCAGCTGAACTGCTGTCAGATAAATTCCCTTGTATTAATGGACTGCCATCGGCACGAACCACACCACGACTCACCCAGCTACTTAATGACTTTTTATTGCGACGTCCTTCATCACTAATCGACATACCTTCCGGTATACGAACTTCAAAGCCCCACGGCATTCCGGTTTGCCAGCCGCGTTTTTTCAAGAAATTAGCCGTTGAAGCCAAAGCATCTGTGGTGCTAGAAACCAAATCGCGACGACCATCGCCATCAAAATCAACCGCAAGCTCTTCGTAAGTTGAAGGCATAAACTGGGTATGGCCAAATGCCCCAGCCCACGAGCCTTTCATTTGCTGCTCGGTTAAATCACCACGTTGTAAAATTCGCATCGTGGTAAAGAATTCTCCACGGAAATAACTTTGACGACGACCTTCACAACTTAAAGTACCCAAAGCCTGCAATAAAGGATAACTTCCGGCAATATCACCAAAATTACTTTCTACACCCCAAACTGCCACCACTGTTTCAGCAGGAACACCATAAGTTGCTGCAACGCGATTAAGTACATCTCGATGCAGGGCTAATTTTTGACGTCCCAGTTGCACCCGCTCTTCATCCACCAGACCGGATAAATAATCCCAAATTGGGGTAGAAAATTCAGGTTGATAATTTAGTTTTTCAATGACGGAATAATCAGGCGTTAAATTTTGCGTATAGCGGTCATAGGTCGACCCATTCACACCAGAAGTTATGGCTTGAGTACGTAAATTGGCAATACATTGCTGAAAATTATTTTGCGGGCTAAAAATTTGATTTGTAGGCGTAGTTGAAGTCACTGTGACACGTTGGCCATTAATAATCAGCTCAGCATTGGCTTGAGTCATTGCAAGAAAAACTGAACCTAAAACGAAAGCTAAGCGACGCATAGTATCCCTGATGGCATTTGAATTTAAATTATGTTTTTACCATACCACCATCAGTCGTTAATTTCTGAATCAAATCGTAAATTTAAATTCATTTTCCTTCATTTTAAATTCATATTCTGTTTTTAAATTTAAAAAGTTATCCACAATCCATATTTTTAAAACTTTTAAATTCAAAAAACACTCAAAATATGAATTTAAATTTAAACCGCGTTTTTTAAATTCAAACAGGTTGTGGATAAGTTAATTTCTTTTATTTCTATGCTCTTAAATGCATAAAACTTTAAATTCAAAAGTCTGTTTTTAAATTTAAAAGTTTAAATTCATATCACCAGATATAACTTTGAATTCATATTTTTTAAATTCAAATACACTAGTTTGAATTTAAATTCATATTGCTTTGAATTTATTTTTTATCTTTTGAATTTAAAAATTTCTGCATCGTTTTACAGCAGTAAAACTGAAATACAGCACAATTCTATTTGTTTTTTTTATGCAGCCTATTTATAAAGGATTGTACAATTTACATACAGTTATTTTTTATTCTATTCCGATAAACGGTGCATAAGCTCAAAAGAGGCGCAATCATGCCCGAACTTCAGGCATAAAAAAAGCGGTCATTGGCATGACCGCTTTTTTATCATTCAATCGAAGGATTAAATGCTCATATCTTGAGTCAATGCCAAAGGTTCTGGCAAGATTTTCGCCAATTGACGGCATAAAGTGGTTAATTCAGCGCTATCGTTTGGCATCAGAGTGATATGACCAATTTTACGGCCTGTACGTTCAGTTTTGTTGTACAGGTGCAAATGTGCGCCATTTAAAGCCAAGACATCTTCAGATTTCGGATGCTTGCCAATAATATTCACCATCACTGTTGGACGAACCACTTCAGTTGAACCGAGAGGTAAACCCGCAACCGCACGAATGTGGTTTTCAAACTGCGAGCAGACAGCACCTTCAATTGACCAGTGACCTGAGTTATGCACACGTGGTGCCATCTCATTAGCATACAAGCCTTTATCAGTCACAAACAACTCAAGCGTCAACACACCGACATAATTCAAATGATTAAGCAGGCGAGTGATGTAGTCTTGCGCCACAGGTTGTAAATCTGCACTGTTCGGTGCAGGAACAATCGAATGCGATAAAATGCCGTTGTGGTGATGGTTTTCGGCCAAAGGCCACGTTTTCACGTCACCGTTTTGACCACGTACCGCAATAATCGATACTTCACGCGAAAACGTCACAAAGCTTTCAGCAATCAGTGAACCCGCAGGCCCAAGTTCCGCCCATGCTTGTTCAATTTGATCTGCAGTACGAAGAACGAATTGACCTTTACCGTCATAGCCGCCAGTAGCTGTTTTTAAAACAATCGGTAAACCTAATTCAGCCACCGCAGCTTTTAAACTGTCTAAAGAATTGACTGCTTTATACGGCGCAACAGGAATATCGAGTTGATCGAATAAAGCTTTTTCAAGCAAACGGTTTTGCGCAGTGGCCAAAGCCTGACGTGGCGGATGCAATTCTTTTTGCTTGGTTAAAACATCAACATCTGCAAGCGGTGTATTTTCAAACTCTAGGCTGAAAACATCTGCACTTTCGATGAACTGTTGTAAGCCATTTTCAGCTTTGCTTGAGATCACCTGACCCATCGCGGCGGAAGGGCAATCTGTATTGGCTTCAAAGAAGGTGCATTGAATATTCAGCGGTAGGGCAGCTTGTGCCATCATACGGCCGAGTTGACCACCACCAAAAATACCGATGGTTTTATCCATAACGTGTGTCCCGTTTTAAGCTTGGCTTTAGATTTGACCCGGAATATTTTTGCTCGCCACTTTTTCAGTTTGCGCAGCACGGAATTCAGCAACATTTTTTGCAATTTCAGGACGTGTTAAACCTAAAATTTGTGCTGCCATAATCGCGGCATTGGTTGCACCAGCAGGACCAATCGCCAATGTACCTACTGCGATACCTGCAGGCATTTGTACGATTGAAAGCAATGAATCTACACCATTCAAGATTGAAGATTTTACTGGAACGCCTAATACAGGTAGATCAGTTTTTGCTGCACACATACCTGGTAAATGCGCTGCGCCACCGGCACCGGCAATAATCACCTGAATACCACGATCACGTGCTGTTTCGGCATATTCGAATAAACGGTCTGGCGTACGATGCGCAGAAACAACTTCCGCTTCAAATGAGACGCCAAGTTGTTTAAGCATATTGGCAGTGTGTTCGAGAGTTGCCCAATCAGATTGAGAACCCATGATAATTCCAACGAGAGGTTGAGTGTCTGCAGCAGCCGCATTCATTGCAAATATTCCATAAACGAATGTAAGGAAGGATAAATCTCGACAAATGCCAAGCTTTAAATGAATCACAAGCCCGATATTATAGACTGATTTTTCATCTCACCAAAATTTAACAGCTCAAGCAGGCTGATATTTTCAGTATTTTTTATAGAAATAGATAAAAACAGGGCAGTGCTCAGTTTATTGACTACGAAAGACAAAATAAATACAGCCCACTAAACATAGACCTGCCCACAAATAATCCAGTTTAAAAGGTTGTTTAAAAAGAAAAATCATAAAAGGCACGAACACCAGCAACGTCACCACTTCTTGGGTAATTTTCATTTGTCCCACAGCCCAGCCTTGTTGTGCAAGCAACCGAGTTGCAGGAATCATAAAACTGTATTCCAGTAGCGCAATCACCCAGCCAAATAAAATCGCTTGCCAAAGCGGTGCACCATGTAAAAACTTCAAATGACCATACCAAGCCAAGGTCATAAAACAGTTAGAAATAATTAAAAGCAGCAGCGGAAAGAACATAGTCAATTTATCTGGAATAATCGTGAATATTTTACGTTTTTCCACTGAAAAAGCATGTCATTTTATCCATGATTTTTCCAGCAAACCCTACACCTCTAACAGCGATATAAAACGCATGATGCAATCCCATAAATAGATACAAGAAAGACTATCTTTTCCGCAAAACCCTTGATATCGTTGCTTTCAAATTGAATCAATAATGACACCACCAACAACACCGTGATGTGTCAAAAAAGCAGTGGAGTTAAAACGAATGCATCTGCATATTTTGGGTATCTGTGGCACCTTTATGGGTTCGCTGGCATTATTAGCACGTGATTTAGGACATAAGGTGACGGGTTCAGATGCGAACGTCTATCCACCCATGTCGACCCAACTGGAAAATGCAGGTATTACCTTAATGCAAGGCTATGACCGTAGCCATTTGCAGCCACATCCAGATTTGGTGATTGTCGGAAATGCCATGAAACGTGGCATTGATGCTGTGGAATATATGCTGAATGAAGGTTTACCGTATATTTCAGGTCCGCAATTTTTAGCAGATCACGTATTACAAGGTAAGCATGTCCTTGGCGTAGCCGGTACGCATGGTAAAACTACCACAACGACTATGCTCGCCTGGGTACTTGATCAGGCCGGTTTAAACCCTGGTTTCTTGATTGGTGGCGTACCACTCGGTTTTAGTGAAAGTGCACGTTTAGGTGGTGGTAAATACTTCTGTGTAGAAGCGGATGAATACGATTCTGCATTCTTCGACAAGCGTTCCAAGTTTGTGCATTACCATCCTAAAACGGCGATTTTAAATAACCTTGAATTTGACCATGCCGATATCTTTGATGATCTGGCTGCAATTCAAAAACAATTCCATCATCTGGTACGTACCATTCCAAGTGAAGGCCGCATTATTGCACCAATTACTGAAACCAATATTGATGAAGTTTTGGACATGGGCTGCTGGACACCTGTGGTTCGCACTTCATTGGATGCCAATGAGAAAGCCTCACTTTCTGCGGAACAACTCTCTGCTGATGGTTCACACTTTAAAGTGTTAGAAAATGGCGTGGTTAAAGGCATTGTTAAATGGAACATGACCGGTCAGCACTCTGTCGCCAATGCCTTGGCGACCATTGCGGCTGCTGAACATGTTGGCATTTCAATTGAAACGGCTTGTGAAGCATTGTCAAACTTTGGCGGTGTAAAACGTCGTATGGAATTGCTTGATACTGTGAAAGGTATTGAAGTTTATGACGACTTTGCCCATCACCCAACCGCGATTGAAACTACGCTAGACGGCGCACGTAAACGCTTAGGCGAACGTAAACTTTGGGCAATTATTGAACCGCGCTCAAACACCATGCGTATGGGGAGTCATAAAGATGGCTTGGCCCATTCTGCACGTTTGGCCGATGAAGTGATTTGGTATCAACCTGAAGGTCTGGACTGGGATTTACAACCGGTGATTGACGCTGCACCAAATAAAGCAGTTGTTGCGCGTTCACTGGATGACATCATTAATACAGTAAGCAGTGAAGCAGGCGAGGGCGATGCTGTGGTGATTATGTCGAATGGCGGTTTTGGCGGTTTACATCAGAAGTTGATTACGGCGTTGAAAGCGTAAGATTGAAGTATGAAGAAGCCCGCGAAGCGGGCTTTTTTTAGGCTAATAATTTATTAACTTGAACTTTCCAAGATTGGTCATGAATAATTCTTTCTTTAAATAAATCATTAGCTAATATTTCTGTTTTAGATAATTTGGACAAATCTTTCCACTTAGAGTGTTCAAATACATATGTTGCATTATTTGGATTATCACTTTCTAAAACTGATATTCCTTTAGATGGAAAGTTATAAACGACATAACCTTTGTACCCACCAAAACCTAATACAATTTCATCAGGCCCAAAATTATGAATTTCAGACATTCTTTTTTCTATCACAGGTCGAATTGAAGGCTTCAATTTTGGTGATAAGGATTTCCTTATTGCTTCTTCCATTTCTAATTTTGTACCTTTCGGCAAAATGACCCAATTAACAAAATGCATTTTGGTTGGCAAAGCCACAAAACCATCTTTAGCTGGAATATGGATATCTAATTCACTACCAAAGACTTCAAGCGCTAAATTCACTTTATGTATAAATAATTCATCACTATCAATAGGATCAATTTTTATAAAGAAAAATAGTTCCTTATCATTCTCAATACATAGAACTGGAATATTCTGTGCTGCAATAGTTTCTCTTGGATAACGTTCATATGTTCTAGTAATAAAATCTGAAACTGTAGTTCGACTATCCCTACCATCAAACTGAGATCTAGTAGTCCAAAAAGAACGTGTTACTTTTTCTTTCGGCAAGTCTTTACGAATAATTTCTCTACCATCTGCATTTCTTCTACTAAATCTTCCTATTTTATTAGGTAAAAAACTCTCTCCATCCTTCCAATTCAATTTATCTGAAAATTTTTCAATATGTTTATCCTCTAAAGTTGATAACTTCACACCTAATAAAAAATCCTTTCCGAACTGAGACAAACTATCAGGAATTTTCCTAAAAGATTTCTGCTTAAACTTCATTAACAACCCCAAATAAAAATGTATATTTTTTATTCAATTGGTGTGAATAATATTTATTCAAGTAATTATTTAAATTATATTTTTTTAAAACCCAATATCTGCTGATCTTCTTACACAATTAAATTTAAGTAGCTAAATCCTCCAAATTCCAATCCCATCCAAACATCACAATGACATAACAAGTTTCAGGCATAGTTTTTAATCATTTTTATAAGAACTTCCCCCAAATAACCTGAAATAAAAGTTCGTATTGATAATTTTTTGTCTTTAACCAGTTCAGTCGTCATTAAACCAGATCATTATGTAAGCAAACCTGTCCACGTAATGACTTCATCAATTACTGTTGATAGCTTAGAGAGCGAAGCTCTGTGTATCCAATTAAACAAGCGACAAATACCGCAGAGCCTCCAATATACTTCTTTCATGCTACTGCTCATATTTGGTTAGACTCAATTTAAAGAAACAGGCTTCAATTTTGAGAAAAATTTAAAATATATCAATACGTAATGAAAGTAGGCGAATACTAAAAGGAATAAGCTGATGACAACAATGAAAGCAATGGTCTACTACGGCGAAAATGATATCCGTTTTGAAGACCGTCCCATCCCCCAGATTATTGATGCAACGGATGCGGTTATCCGGGTCACCAAAACCACCATTTGCGGTACAGATTTAGGCATCTGGAAAGGTAAAAACCCCGAAATTCAGGAAGAGGCCAAGAAGAAGACCGGTAAATTTGACGGTCGTATTTTAGGCCATGAAGGTATTGGTATCGTTGAAGAAGTCGGCTCGGCCGTCAAGAACGTTAAAAAAGGCGATCGGGTGATTATTTCCTGCGTCAGCCGCTGTGGGACTTGTGAAAATTGTCAGAAACAACTCTATGCTCACTGCCGTAACGGAGGTGGCTGGATTATGGGTTACATGATTGATGGTGCCCATGCAGAATATGTGCGGACTCCTTTTGCCGATACCTCTCTTTATCCCTTACCGGAAGGTTTAAACGAAGATATCGCCGTGTTTTTATCCGATGTATTACCGACCTCGCATGAAATTGGCGTTCGATATGGCGATGTCAAACCGGGGGATAGCATTGCAATCGTGGGAACAGGCCCGATCGGGATGGGTTGCTTACTGACCTCACAATTTTATTCACCCGCGCAAATTATTGCGGTAGATATGGATGATAACCGTCTCGCACTTGCAAAAGAACTAGGCGCAACGCATACCATTAATTCCGGCAAGGAAGATGCAATCGCACGTATTCTAGAGATTACCGAAGGTCGTGGTGTCGATTGTGCGATAGAGGCAGTGGGTGCAGAGGCAACATGGAATATATGCCAGAACGTGGTAAAAGAAGGCGGTCATATCGCCAATGTCGGTGTACATGGCAAGCCGGTTAATTTTGAACTGCAAAAGCTCTGGATTAAAAACCTGACCATCACCACTGGTTTGGTGAATACCAATACTACAGGCATGTTGCTGAAAACCTGCTGTTCCGGAAAACTGCCTTTGGAACGCTTGGCCAGCCATCACTTTAAATTTGCTGAATTTGAGAAAGCCTATGATGTGTTTAAACATGCCGCAGATGAGAATGCGATGAAGGTGATTATCGATCTTGCTTAATTGGCTCAAAAAACATAAATCTCCAAAATGATAAAAGCCCAAGTTTTTTGGGCTTTTTTAAATCACGACAAACTTAAGCCACAACATCTGCAAAGCTTTTGTCGCGTTTAAATATTACCTCGACATATGAACAGGTTGGGACAATTTTCAATCTTTTTTGACGTGCGAATTCCACTAAAACATCCAGCAACTGGCGTGCTACGCCATGTCCACGCAAGGCATCATCCACCCAAGTATGATTGGCGATAATTTGATGCTCACCTGTCCAGATATAACTGATTTCTGCAATCCGTTGACCTGAATCATTCAAAGTAAAAAATTCGCCTTTTTGACCATTATCATCATGTTGAAACTGCATCGCTATCCCTCAATTTTTTACTTGACTGAAATTAGAATACTTTAAAAATAACTTATTTCAACACATCATGAATAGATGAATCTTTATCAAAAACTGACTTGGCAAAAGGGCAGAGCGGAATGATTTTGACATTTTTCTCTCGTGCAAAAGCGACCACACGCTCAAGTAATTTGTTGCCCACACTTTGTCCACGCAGGGAATCATCTACATCGGTATGTTCAATAATAAATACGTTTTCACCCGCCCAGGTATAGACCATTTCCGCTAAATGTTGCCCATTGTCACCAATGTAAAATTCACCTTTTTTACCATCATCTTTTTGCTGAATTTCTAACATTTTTATTCTCTCATTTGGGCGAAGATGAATAAACATGCCATAAACGCTTGCTGAATATTGTTAAGTTTTTTGCTTTCTCTATATATGGTTAGCACTTTTGCTACTGAGGATTAAACTTAACAATTTTAAGCTTTAAGCCTAAACTTTAACGTTACTTCTCAAACCCTCTAACTATGTCATCCTTATCTTCTGAAATTCCACCCAATCCCACGCGGCAATGGATCAGTGTCATTACCTTAGCCTTTGCAGCCTTTATTTTTAATACCACCGAATTTATCCCCGTGGCATTGCTGAGTGATATTGGCCACAGTTTCAATATGCCAGCCACTGATGTCGGCATCATGATTACCCTCTATGCGTGGGTGGTTGCACCGATCTCATTACCGATGATGCTGATGACGCGCAATGTCGAACGCCGTTTTCTACTGATTGCTTTATTTGTCGTATTTATTCTCAGTCATGGCTTATCTTATTTTGCCTGGAACTTTAATGTGCTTTTAGCTAGCCGAATCGGGATTGCATTTTCCCATGCGCTGTTTTGGTCTATTACCGCCTCTTTAGCAGTACGTGTTGCGCCTAAAGGTAAAGAATTTCAGGCGCTGGGTTTACTGGCGACAGGTACAGCTTTAGCGATGGTCTTGGGGATTCCATTTGGTCGCATGATTGGCGAAGCCTATGGCTGGCGCAATACCTTTGCTCTAATTGCCATTGGCGCTGCAATCGTCTGTCTGACACTGGCAAAAACCTTACCCAAATTGCCCAGTGTCAATTCAGGTTCACTCAAAAGTATTGGCATTTTATTTAAACGCCCCAGCTTGGTGATCGTGTTTGTCTTGACCATTATCATCATTACTGCACAATTTACCGCATACAGTTATATCGAACCCTTTGCCTTAAATATTGCCCATTTTAGTTCTTCTCAGACCACCAGCTTATTACTCATTTACGGCGGTGCCGGTTTTATTGGGTCTTATCTGTTTGGTAAGTTTGGCAATAAATATCCCAAAATTGCGATTCCTTTAAGCAGTGCTTTATTGGCGATGTCCATGTTGCTACTGTTGCCACTTGCTCAAGGTTTTAACAGTTTGAGTGTGCTGAGCTTATTTTGGGGCATGAGTATTATTTGCTTTAGCTTGGCACTACAAGCTAAAACCCTCAACCTTGCATCGGATGCGACCGATGTCGCCATGGCGATTTATTCAGGCCTTTATAATGTCGGGATTGGCGCTGGGGCATTATTAGGTAGCGTGGTCACGGCCAATTATGGCTTAAGTCAGATTGGAATCGTGGGTGGCTTGGTTGCTGTTGTAGGTACAGTCTTGGCATTCATTTTGGTGCAACGTAAAGATTTTATTAAAATGTAAGTCGCTAGATAAAATTTGCACAATTCACATAAATATGCGATTCTTGCGCCACATTTGGATTAGATCCAAAACAAAATTGAGTTGAACAAGGGGAGTAGCCTCCTCCAAGCGTCCTTAGAAGTAATTCTAGCCGACGTGTCAGAATATCGTCATTACACTTTGCAAAAAGTCGGTATCTGAGCATCTGAAATTACCAAATATGGATATTCAGATGTAGGCAAGACCTTGATCATGTTGACACAGATGTTTATATCATCTGGCAACAGGTCAAGGTTTTTTTATGACCAGTTGTCGGATGTGGAGATTTTTTATGGAATCCATCGGCAACCCTGGGTTGTATCTGGCATTTTTTGCGATGGTGGCAGTGATGCTCATCGTCGACTTTATCGGCTTCAAAAATAAAGAAGACCAGCCCGTTAAAATTAGGTCAGCAGCCTACTGGAGCATTGCCTGGGTCAGTGTGTCCATACTGTTCGCTGGCGCTTTATGGCTGTATTTGCAGCAAACGGCGGGTATTGCCTTAGCCAATCAAAAAACCATGGAATACTTTGCAGGTTATCTGTTAGAGAAATCCCTCGCGATTGATAACGTATTTGTCTGGTTGATGATTTTTGCCGCCTTTGCCATTCCTCCAGCCTTGCAACGTAAAATTTTGCTCTATGGCGTACTGGGCGCCATTGTATTGCGCACCCTGTTTATTTTTATCGGTGCATGGTTCGTTCAGGAATTCTCTTGGGTGCTTTATATCTTCGGTGCCTTCCTGGTTTATACCGGCTTTAAGTTTCTTAGAGGCCACGAAGACAATCCCAATATTGAAGATATGGCTATATTGAAGTGGTTACGCAAACATATGCGTATTACCCCTCAGCTAGATGGGCATAACTTCTTTGTGCGTCAAAACGGTGTGTTATGGGCAACGCCACTATTTCTGGTGTTGATTTTGGTTGAAGGCTCAGATGTCATTTTCGCAGTCGACTCCATTCCGGCTATTTTCGCGGTCACCAGTGATCCCTTTATTGTCTTGACAGCCAACCTCATGGCGATCTTGGGTTTGCGTGCCATGTTCTTCTTGCTGGCAGGTGCAGCATCCAAAATGCATTACTTACCTTATGGCTTAGGAATTATCTTGCTGTTTATTGGTTTTAAAATGTTGATGCTCGATGTGTTCCATATGCCCATCTGGATATCACTCAGCTTTATTGTGATTGTACTGGCGATTACCGCGTGGTTATCAATTCGCTATAACAAGCAGCAAGAGCAACTGTAATCTTTAAATAAAATGATCCAGCCTTTCATCGCATAGATGGAAGGCTTTTTTATGCCATGTATTGTAATTTACGGCTGCTTTTTCAAAGCCAAAACATCATGCTTGATCCATAGAACAGGGGGAGGACTTAAAACTGATGCGATAGGGTTTAAGCAAAATATTTCAGGTACAATCAATTGAAAAAATGAGAAATTAAAAGGTTATTGCATGTCTCCTATTCAGGCTCAACGCGCCGTTCGTGGTCGCTTTCTTGATATTCAACACACTGTTTCCCAAGCCTCCGATATTGCTCAAGCCATTCGTTATATTGAAGATGGCTTGCTCATCACTCACGCTGGGAAAATTACATGGTTTGGGACATGGCAAGATGGGCAAAATTTGCTGAATCAAGATATGCCGCTGGAACATTATCCTGAGCAACTGATTGTGCCGGGATTCATCGATACCCATATCCATTTCCCACAAACCGAGATGGTTGGTGCTTATGGGGAACAACTACTAGAATGGCTCGACACCTATACCTTTCCTACAGAATTGCAGTTTAAGGACAAAGCCTATGCCGACAAAATTGCGCAATTTTTTGTTCAGGAATTATTGAAAAATGGTACGACAACTGCCTTGGTTTTTTGTAGTGTACATGCTGAATCAGTCAATGCCTTATTTGAAGCGGCTGAACAGCATCAAATGCGTTTAATTGCCGGCAAGGTGATGATGGACCGTCATGCCCCTGCAGACCTGTGTGATACAGCAGAAAGTTCTTATCACGACTCTAAAGCACTAATTGAAAAATGGCATGGCAAAGGTCGTAACCTCTATGCGATTACTCCGCGTTTCGCCCCCACATCTACACCAGAACAACTTGCAAAAGCAGGACAGTTAAAAGCTGAATATCCTGAAGTGTATGTACACACCCATTTAAGTGAAAACAAGAATGAAATTGCCTGGGTAAAAGATTTATTTCCAGAACAAAAAGGCTATCTGGATGTTTATCATCATTATGGCTTAACCGGGCAGCGTTCGGTATTTGCCCATTGCGTGCATTTAGAAGATGCTGAATGGGACTGTATGCATCAGACCAACTCAGCGATTGCCTTTTGCCCAACCTCAAATCTGTTCTTGGGCAGTGGTTTATTTCCTTTGAAAAAAACCTGGGAAAAGCAGGTTAAAGTTGGCTTGGGTACAGACATTGGTGCCGGTACTTCATTTAACCAGCTGCAAACTCTAAATGAAGCCTACAAAGTGCAACAGCTTCAGGGTGATAAACTCTCTGCATTTGAATCCTTGTATCACGCCACATTGGGCGGAGCCAAGGCTTTAGATCTGGACGATAAACTGGGTAACTTTAACCTGGGTAAAGAAGCCGATTTTATTGTGCTCGATTTAAAGGCCACCGCACTACAGGCACTGCGTCAAGAACGCGCCAAAGGCATTGAAGATGCATTATTTGCACTGATGATCATGGGCGATGATCGTAATATCCAGGCGACTTATATTTATGGAGAACCGGCGTATGTCAAAGAATAAGACGACAAAAAGATCCTATAAAAAGATGTTGTTGTTGGTTGCAATAGGTGTGGCTTGTGCTGTGTTGCTTAAGCGTGATACCCCACAAACCAAGGCCTGATTACATTTTCAGCCGCAAAAAAGATGCATCTCTTGAGCAGATGTATTAAAATTAAAACGTCTTTTGAGGTGTTGCTGGTCAACACCTTTTTTATTTTTTGATTTGCTTTTAGGTATCTACCCATGACCGTTCATATGAGCGTAATGATCTCAGCTGAAGAAATTCACGCGAAAGTCAAAGAGCTTGGTGCAAAAATTGATGCTCACTATGCCAATAGTGACAAAGAACTTGTTCTGATTGGTTTACTGCGTGGTTCAGTCATTTTTATGGCTGATTTATGTCGTGCAATTACCAAACCGCATGAACTCGACTTTATGACGGTATCAAGTTACGGTGGCGGTACGGTTTCAACACGTGATGTCAAAATCTTAAAAGACCTGGACGGCGAAATTCGCGGTAAAGATGTTCTTATTATCGAAGATATTATTGACTCAGGGAATACCCTCAGCAAAGTTCTGGAAATTTTAACGACGCGTAATCCTAATTCAATTGAACTGTGTACTTTAATTAGCAAACCTTCACGCCGTGAAATTGAACTTGAAGTGAAGTTTTTAGGCTTTGAAGTGGAAGATAAGTTTATTGTCGGTTATGGCTTGGACTTCGACCAAAAATATCGCCACATTCCATTTATTGGCGAAATTGGTCTATAAGACCCACCAGATACTTAAAGTGGCCGAAGGCCACTTTTTTTTATCATTCACATTTCAACAAGAACAAAAACACAACAGTTTTTAGCAGGATTCGCCTGTTTCATTTTCTATAAATGATTAATTATAAAAATGAAAGCGTAATGAAAGTCTATAAACAAACGATAAATGGAGAAGATATATGTGGTCACTTATAGTTGCGATCGTGGTCGGTTTTATTGCGGGTTTAATTGCACGCGCAATTCATCCTGGAAATGATAAATCAGGATTTATTGTTACGACTTTGTTGGGTATCGCAGGTTCTTTATTGGCAACTTACGGTGGACGTTTACTCGGCCTCTATGGTGAAAACTCTGCCGCAGGCTTTATTGCTTCGGTGATCGGCGCCATCATTATCCTATTCCTTTATAATCTGATTGCAAAAAAATCAGGGGTTTAAATCCGTCTTCAAATGCTCAGTTACTCCAATAAAAAAGCACCTATTAAGGTGCTTTTTTATGGCTTAATTCATCAGGAAATAAACCTGTTATAGACCCAGCTCTTTCCACATTTTTTCTATTTCTTGAGCAGGGTGGGAACCCATCACCTTAAAACCATTGGAAAAAATAATGGCTGGTGTTCCATTTAAACCCAATGATTTTCCTAAACTCAAATTACGCTCAACCGGATTGGCACAGGTCTTTTTAGAACTTGGCTGAATCCCTTTACTGATCAAATTTGACCAAGCCAAGGCAGAATCTTTTTCACAAAAAACTTGCTTTGAAACAGCAATTGACTGGTTTTTGATTGGATAAATAAAAGTATAAATCGTGACATCATTCAATTTGTTTAATTCAGTCTCAAGTTGTTTGCAATACGGGCAATTTGGGTCAGAAAAAATCGCGATCTGGCGTTTCCCATTACCTCGCACACTTTTCACTGCATCCTGTAAAGGCAATTTTTTCCAATCAATGCTGTTTTGTTTAAGCACTAAATCTTTGGTCAAATTTTTCTGATCACTTAAACGGTACATTGAACCCACCAGAATATGTTGCGCATCTTCACCTACATACACCACTTGACCATCCATTGAACCGCTATAAATGCCTTTCATATCGGTGGCTTGAATATTTTCAATGTTCAATTTTGGGTGTTGTTTGGTGAGGTTGCTTTTGACCGTATCAACATTCGCCAAACTTAAGCTTGAAATAAAACTGACCAAGGCGAATGCCAATGTTTTTTTTATCATGTTTTTTTGCTCATAGATTCCAATTGTTCAACGCGATTCTACTTAAAATTTAACGACAGATTCAGTTAATTTTAGCAGTCCTTACTGAAAGCACACATATTTCATCATCAAGGTTTCACGTGGAACATTGACATGATTTATAGCGGATTTATTTCTACCGAAATATGCACAATTTCGTCATGAATAGACAGTGCTTTACGGACTTGGTCTGCGTTCAAATTGGAATCGGTTGCTAAAGCTAAAATACAGGAAAATTTTCCTTTACCGACTTTCCAAACATGCAGGTCGGTAATTTCAACCACTGAAAATTCAGCAATCACTTCCCGGATTTCTTCCACTACCGGATGATCCATTTCCGCATCGAGTAAAGTTTTTCCTGTTTCTTTAATCAGGCCAATGGCCCATTTTGCCACCAAAATCGAACCTGCAATCCCGAGTACTGCATCCAGAAAACCCCAATCTAAATACTTTGCAGCAAACAGCGCAATAATCGCAAACACTGAAGTCACTGCATCTGCCACTACATGCATAAATGCAGCTTTCTGGTTTAGGTCGTGATGTGTATGAGCGTGCTCATTTTCATGTTCGTGGTGATGGTGATGGTGATCATCATCATGCAGTAACCAAGCACAGATTAGATTAATCACCAAACCCAGAATTGCAATGGGAATGGCCTGGTTATAATGGATATCTATGGGATTTAAGAGTCGTTCTATCGACTGGAATGCCATAAATATCGCCACCACCATCAATAAGATCGCGCTGCTATATCCGGCTAAAATTTCAATTTTCCAGGTGCCAAAACTAAATCTGGCATCATGTTCATAATGACGTGCAGAACGATAGGCAAAATAAGCCAGTCCCAAGGCCAACATATGTGAACTCATATGCCAACCATCGGCAAGCAACGCCATAGAGTTGTAAATCCAGCCTCCAATCACTTCTAATAGCATCATCACTGCCGTTAGAATAGTCGCCAATAGAATACGTTTTTGGGCGAGGGGATTACCTTCATCAAACTGATGAGCGTGTGTTCTGGTCAATGGGGCTTTTTGCATAATTTTAGCGCTTAAATATACTCCCCCATAGTATATTTATTTTTTGGAGAATTGTGTTGGGTCATTTACATCAAGATAAGAAAATTCATAATCGAGTCAAACGCTTACAAGGACAAATTAACGCCGTAGAGCAAGCCTTAAACAGCCCTGAGCATTCATGTATTACGGTATTACAGCAAGTTGCTGCCATTAAAGGCGCCGTGAATGGCCTAATGAGTGAATTGATCGAATCACATTTACGTCATCACGTGATTAGTGAAGAAACTGAAATTAATGAACAGGAACTTGCTGAATTTTTAAAATTATTAAAGCGTTATAGTTAAATGGTTTACATCTTATAAATTGACGCCCTAGGCGGATAAGAATTAATCTATAGCTCTTCTTTCCTCTCCAAATATCCGCTATTTTCAAACCTATGGCGGGTGTTTCTGTGACTCTACATGACGACTCAACAATCATGGCGACCATTTTTAATGGTCAGTCTGGCACTTTGTATTGGAACCATTGGAACCGCACTCGCGAGCCCTTTATATCCGATCTATCAAGAACTGTGGCATTTACTGCCTAGCCATATTACCTATATCTTTGTGGCCTATATGTTTGGCTGTCTGGCGACCTTGCTATTTTTAGGTCGAACCAGCAACAGTTTTGGATTCCTACGTACCTTACAAATCGGTATCGTATTTGTCATCTTGGGCTTAGCGCTCTCATCCATTGCATCGAATGCACTTTGGTTGGCTTTGGGTCGCTTTATTATTGGGATTGCATCAGGGCTGATCAGTACCTCTGCGATGCTTGGATTAATCACCACCATTCCAGATAGTCATAAACAAAATGCACCGCAATTAAGTTCCATCATTACCGTGATTGGTTTTGGCTTGGGACCCTTTATTGGCGGGCTGATTGCTCAGTTCTCTACCCAACCGTTAATTACCCCTTATTTACCCATTATTGCAGCCGCGATTTTATGCTTTTTTGGTTTATTTCTGGTTAAAGTCCCACGATTTAAAGCCCAGCCTTTTTCAATTGCACCACGTTTAGAAATACCTGCAGCCCAGCATCAAGCCTTATTTTTTATTGCCGGTTTAACTGCATTCAGCGCTTTTGGGGCGTTTAGTTTATTTGCCTCTCTGTCGCCATCCTTCGTAAAAAACCTGATTCCCTGGCATGGACCATTGGTCAGTGGTTCAGCGATTGCCAGTATTTTACTGGTTTCTGCTGTCGTACAATTTTCCGCTAAACATCTTCCTGCAGCAAAAAGCCTGAGTTTAGGGCTGATAACTTTAGTTGTAAGCTTTGTTTTACTAGGCTTATGCATGAGTATGCAGTGGAGTATTTTGTTCTTTATCAGCGACATTATGGTCGGTGTAGGACATGGACTGGGCTTATTGGGTGCATTCGGTTTAATTCACCAGATGACGACCACGGATAACCGTGCAGCTGTGATGTCGACCTATTTATTTATTGGTTATTTAGGCACGATTGTACCGATTATTGCGGTGGGTTATTTAGCTGATCATTTTGGTTTAACCATTGGGGTTTTAGGATTTTGCGTAGGCGTTGGTTTACTCTGTCTTTCGCTGATATTTTGGCATAAGAAAATTACATCATAAAAAAACCGCCTTTATAAAGGCG
Organism: Acinetobacter terrae; assembly: GCF_002135195.1. NCBI lineage: Bacteria > Pseudomonadati > Pseudomonadota > Gammaproteobacteria > Moraxellales > Moraxellaceae > Acinetobacter > Acinetobacter terrae. The sequence goes on along the minus strand of NZ_NEGF01000018.1, from coordinate 26,589 downwards.
GTTTTTAAAATCGACTGGATTATTTTCCAATACAGAATGATCCAAAAATTTTCCCTAACAAATCATCTGCACTAAATTCCCCAGTAATTTCGGACAAGGCATTTTGCGCCAGACGAAGAGACTCTGCCACCAATTCACCCGCTTGATACACCACCAACTGCTCATGTGCTTCTGCAAGATACACTTGAGTACGTTTCATTGCGTCTAAATGGCGTGTACGTGCAATAAAGGTATCTTCTTCTGGCTGGAAGCCTGCATGCGCTGTAATCGCATCTATAAGCGACTGAACACCAGTTTCCTGCTTGGCTGAGACGGTAATATGACGAAATCCCTGATAATCGCCAATTTCAGCAACTGCACCGGTTAAATCGCACTTGTTGGCGATTAACATTAGACGGCGTGGCTCCAGATGCTCGGCAAAATAGTTTTGTGCCAGTTGCAGTGGATCTTCACCTTGGCTTAAGTCATACACCAACAGTAACAAATCGGCTTGTTCAATTTCTTTAATCGCGCGGCGAATGCCTTCTTTCTCGACAATATCCCCAGTTTCACGCAGACCTGCAGTATCGGTCAGAGTGATCGGCAAGCCATTTAAGGTGATTTTTTCATGCAAGACATCACGGGTGGTACCAGCAATATCGGTCACAATAGCACGTTCATTTCCGGCCAAAGTATTCAACAAGGAAGATTTACCTGCGTTCGGTTTACCGGCGATCACCACCTGTAAGCCTTCACGCAATAACTGACCTTGACGTGCCGACTTTTGTACTGCCGTCACTGAACTTTGCACATCTTCAAGCAAAGCTAAAATTTTACCATCGGCCAAAAAGTCTATTTCTTCTTCAGGGAAATCAATGGCAGCTTCCACATGTAAACGTAGATGAATCAATTTCTCTAATACGGTATTTACTCGGGTCGAAAACGCCCCTTGTAAAGAACGTACCGCAGAACGTGCAGCGGCTTGTGAAGTGGCATCGATCAAATCGGCAATCGCTTCGGCCTGAACCAAATCCAGCTTGCCATTTTCAAAGGCACGCATCGAAAATTCACCGGCTTTGGCCGAAATCGCACCCAATTCAAGCAAACGCCCCAGCAAAGCATTTTGAATCACAGGTCCACCATGACCTTGCAACTCAACTACATCTTCACCGGTAAACGAGTTTGGATTGGGGAAGCAGATGGCTAAACCTTCATCCATGACTTCGCCCGCAGCATCATAGAACTGACGGAAACCGGCAAAGCGTGCTTTTGGTAAAGCCTTTTGAGTTAATGCTTCTGCAATGGCATAGGATTTTGGACCAGACAGACGAATCACCCCCACACCACCACGTCCAGGCGGAGTTGCAATTGCAGCAATCGTTGTTCGGTTTTGCATAAAATTCACCTAAAAAGTCCTAAATTACAGCCAAAGAAAAATCCGCCTAAGATTACCATCTTAAGCGGATTTATTCAGCTATTCGCAATCAGTCGTTACTTAAACAACGTCGCGTTTTTCGCGTTCTTTCGCAACACCTTTGTTGATCAAACTTTGCTGCAAGATAGTAATACTGTTGTTGACAATCCAGTACATTACCAAGCCCGCAGGGAAGAACAACATAAATACGGTGAAGATAATTGGCATGATTTTGAAGACTTTCGCCTGCATCGGATCAGCCGGTTGCGGATTTAATGACTGCTGAATAAACATGGTCAAACCCATCAATAACGGCAGGATAAACCATGGATCCATTGCAGATAAATCTTGAATCCAGCCTAACCACGGTGCGTGACGAAGTTCTACCGACTCCATCAATACCCAGTACAAGGCCAAGAAAATCGGCATTTGTAAAAGCAGTGGCAAGCAACCTGATAATGGGTTGACTTGTTCACGTTTATACAGCGCCATCATTTCTTGCGAGAAACGCATGCGGTCTTCACCGAACTCTTCTTTCATGCGTTGCATTTCAGGTGCAATCACACGCATTTTCGCCATAGAGCGATAGCTCTTAGCAGATAATGGCCAAAGAATCAGTTTCACCAACACAGTCAACAGGATAATTGACCAGCCCCAGTTGCCGACAATGTTATGGAAGAATTGAAGACCCAGGAACAATAACTTCGCAATTGGCCACAACCAACCATAATCCACAGTTTGGTTTAAACCGATCGCCAAATCTTTCAGTTCAGACTGAATTTTAGGACCTGAATAGAACGTCGCATCCAATTCAGCCGCAGTACCTGCAGGTACATTGATCATCGGTGAAGTGAAACCAATAATATTCATATTATCAGTGGATTGACGCGATTCCAATTTCGCACTATACGGCTGACCATTGGCTTGAGTCAGTTTAAGATCACCTGGAATCCAAGCACTTACGAAATAGTGTTGAACAACACCAACCCAGCCACCTTTTGCTTCAACATTCAATTTTTCATCATTGAAGTTGTCAAATTTAAGCTTGTTGTAGTGTTCTTCAGGTGTACCCCACGCACCACCTAGGAATGTGCCTAGTGTGAAAATGCCTTGGTCTGATTTACCTGGATCGTCCGAATTATCACGTTTGATTTGACCAAACATTTGACCTTGCCAGTTCTGAGCACTACGGTTCACAACTTTGTGGTTGACAATAATCGGGTATTCACCTTGCTTAAAGGTAAATGTTTTAATGATCTCTACACCATCAGCCGTTTTATAAACCATCGGTACAGATAAAACTTTAACCGCTTTACCATCTTTGGTTTTTTCAGCTTTTGCATCAGCCAAACTATAAGCTGCTTTTTCAACTTCATAAACCGGACGACCATTACGGTTGCTGTCAGGTCCATTTAAACCAATCAAGCCAGACTGAGCAACGTAAGTACGTTTTGCATCGCTTTCCAGCATGACAAACGGTTCATCACTGTCTTTATTTTTATCGTGGTTCAATAATTCAATACGAACAATGTCACCACCTTTAGGATTAATCCAAAGATGATAAAGGTCAGTTTGTACTGAAATAAGCTGTTGACTTACAGGTGCAGTGGCATCTGTTGTAGTTTGCTGAGTGGCAATATTTGCTTGAGGCACGTCAGACGCTGCTGGAGCTGTTTGAGCATTTGGCAAATCTGCAGATACTTCATGTGAAACCACGGCAGCTTCTTGCTGCGGTTTAGTCTCTGCATGACCATAATCTTTTTGCCAAGCCAAAATAAGCAAATATGCGACGACAAACATAGCCCCTAGAATTGCAAACCTGGCCCATTGTTGCATATCTATTATCCCAAGTAGTTAGAGTGATTTCGGTTCAATAAACGATCACGAAAGGGTACAGCAACGTGAAGCGTTTGAGAATCCATTTGCTGAAATGAAATAAAACGAATTGCTTTTGGAGGAACAGGGTCATAACCCGAACCACCCCAAGGATGACAACGGCAAATACGTTTGCTAGCTAACCACGCACCACGCACAGCACCATGAGAATGGACTGCTTCTAAAGAATATTGAGAACATGTTGGAATATAACGACAACGGGGTCCCAATAAAGGACTAATCGCGATCTGATAGAATCGAATCAACCAATGCAGTAAACGTACCATTGGCCTTCTCTACTTTTGTGGGGAGGGAGCTATCTTTTTATGCTTATTGGCAAGGCGTTGCAATTTCTGCCAAGCAAATTGTAATTGCTGTTGCAATTCTGCATTAGGGATTGCTTCAATGCCGACTTTAGGCATGACCACAATATCTAATAAATCTAATTGCTGTTGATGAAGGCGAAAACTTTCGCGAGCAAGACGTTTTACTCTATTTCTTTCATGTGCGCGACGCACTTTTTTCTTGGCAACAACAATACCCAAACGGCTGGAAGGCTGTTCGGAATTTTTTGCCAAAAATAAGAAGTGGGGTTGATGCACTTTAAAAAGCGCACCATCAAACACACTTTTATAATCGGCAGCACAGCGTATGCGTACGTCTGTGCTGAAGCCATAAAGTGTCATGACACCCAAAATCGTAATAACTTAACTAATTAAACAGTTAAGCTATGACGACCTTTTGCACGACGGCGAGCTAATACTTGACGACCAGCTTTAGTAGCCATACGAGCACGGAAACCATGAACACGCTTACGCTTTAATTCTGATGGTTGAAATGTACGTTTCATATTGAAACTCCAAAAATGATCTTCTATGAAGGTTCGCGATTTTAGTGTTCATTCAGTGAGCTGTCAATCAAAAACAAACTTTCTTTCAAAATAAGGTATTTTTTAAAAAAATGAAAAATATGAGATTTTTTATCACATTAAAAATTGTTTTAATTTTACACACAACATAAGTTATTGATTAATAATGCAACATAAGTTATAAACAGAAATATTCACAACATTATCCACAACTTAGTATTGGTAAGATTGTTTTCTTCACTTTTGAATTTAAATTTAAAAATATTCAGAGTTATCCCCATCAACAACCGTTCTTATAATTAAATTCAAATTTATAAATTTAAATTTATTACTATTAGGGAGCTGTTTTTCTGTGGAAAAGCTATTTTTAATCTTCATAAACATAAAGTTAGGTTGTGGATATCCATGTTTTTATAACCTTGTTAAATTGGGGATAACTTTGTGGTATATTTTATCCACAGCTTGCGGATAATCTTATCCACACCATGATTTAAATTTAAATTTAAACTGGAATTTACTTTTTTGAGTGATATTTCTTTAATTTTGCCATGACAGATGTGGATAACTTCGATAGAATGGCGACCCGCTTGGTCGGGCTCAAATGATTTTTTATAACTAATGGAATAAATAGGGGTTTCACATGCTTTGGACTGACTGTTTAACTCGTTTGCGACAAGAGCTTTCGGGTAATGTCTTTACAATGTGGATTCGCCCTTTGGTGGCTGAAGAGCTTAACGACACCTTAAAACTTTATGCACCCAATCCGTATTGGACCCGTTATATTCAGGAACATCATCTTGAGCTGATCACGATTTTGGCAGAGCAAATGTCTGAAGGCCGGGTGCGCAAAGTTGAAATTTTGGTGGATTCCCGTCCAGGTGCAATTTTATCCGCCCATGAACAACCGGCAACGACGACTGCTGCTTTGCAATCGGTTGCCACGCCGATGGCCAGACCGCGAAAAGAAAAAGAAGAATCAGGCGTTAAAAATAGCCGTAAGCGTTTATTAAACCCATTATTTACCTTTTCGTTATTTGTGGAAGGTCGCTCGAACCAGATGGCGGCGGAAACTTGTCGTAAAGTTTTAACCCAATTGGGTGCTTCTCAACATAACCCTTTATTTTTGTATGGTCCGACAGGTTTAGGTAAAACCCATTTAATGCAAGCGGTGGGGAATGCTTTATTACAAGCCAAACCTAATGCGCGCGTGATGTATATGACTGCCGAAAGTTTTGTCCAGGATTTTGTCAGCTCATTACAACAAGGCAAAGTGGAAGAATTTAAGAAAAATTGCCGCTCGTTGGATTTGTTGCTAGTCGATGATATTCATTTGCTGGCCGGCAAAGAAGCCAGTTTGGTGGAGTTTTTCTATACGTTTAATGCCTTGTTGGATGAGTCGAAACAAATCATTTTGACTTCAGATCGTTATCCTAAAGAATTGACTGAACTGGATGCACGTTTGGTTTCGCGTTTTTCTTGGGGCTTGTCGGTGGGTGTGGAACCACCAGATATTGAAACCCGTATTGAAATTTTGTTGAAAAAAGCTGAAAACATCGGGGTTGAGTTGCCGCGTAATTGTGCTTTGTTTGTGGCACAACAAGTCGTGGCCAATGTTCGTGAGCTTGAAGGTGCGTTGAATAAAGTCGTGGCTATTTCACGTTTTAAAGGCACCCCAATTGATCTGGATGTGGTGCGTGAATCGTTAAAAGATGTGTTGGCGATTCGTGCCAGAACCATCAGTACTGAAAATATCCAGCGCGTGGTAAGTGAATATTTCCGTATTCCGCTAAAAGAAATTGTTGGTCCGAAACGTACCCGTATTTATGCCCGTCCACGGCAGTTGGCAATGGGGCTTGCGCGTGAATTGACCGGCGATAGTTTTCCCGAAATTGGCATGGCCTTCGGTGGTCGTGATCACAGTACCGTGATGCATGCCTGTGAGAAAGTATTAAGCCTTCGTAAAGAAGATCCGATCTTCAATGAAGACTATAAAAACTTGCAACGTTTGTTGCAAAGTTGATCGAATTTGATCAAATTCTATTCTTGCAATGCGGCATATTCTGCCGCATAGTACACTGCTAAAAACACATTTATTTATTATTTATCTTCAGTAGTTAGAGGAATGTATCGTGCGTTTGAAAATCGCGAAAGAAAGCTTACTTAATGTTCTGTCACATGTCGTAGGAGCGGTTGAACGTCGCCATACTTTAAACATTCTTTCTAATGTAAAGATCCAGGTCAGTAACGAGTCGTTAACTATTACCGGTTCCGATTTGGAAGTGGAACTGGTTGCCAGTACTACGCTGGCTGAAGGTGCATGCTTGCAAGTGGGCGAGACCACTGTTCCTGCACGTAAGCTGATGGACATCTGTAAATCTTTACCGACTGCGGCATTGATTGACCTGCAAATTACTGAAGATCGCTGCATTTTAAAATCGGGTAATAGCCGTTTTGTGTTGGGAACTTTGCCTGCGGAAGACTATCCGTTATTGAGCACTGAAAATGCTCAAGGTACCCAGGTGACTGTGACTCAGCGCGAGTTAAAACGCCTGTTTGAAAAAACCGCTTTCGCGATGGCAGTGCAAGATGTCCGTTTTTATTTAACTGGTACATTACTTGAAATTGATCAAAATCAGCTTCGCGCAGTCACCACCGATGGTCATCGTTTAGCATTGTGTGAAACAGCAGCAACTTCAACTGCAACTCAAGCTATTCAAGCAATTGTGCCACGCAAAGCAGTGGCGGAATTGCAACGCTTACTCAGTATTGAAGATGAACAATTATCTTTGCTGATTGGTCGTGAATTGTTAAATGTGACCATTAGCACACCAAGCCGCGACAAAGAGCAGGGTGATATTACGGTTCGTTTCACCACCAAGTTGATTGACGGGAAATTCCCGGATTACCGTCGTGTAATTCCGCGTGGTGGCGATAAAAACGTATTGATCGCACATGATGTATTTAAACAATCTCTGCAACGTGTGGCGATTTTGAGTAATGAAAAATTACGTGGTGTGTTCCTGAATTTTGGTGCTGATTGTTTACAACTTCGCGCCAATAATCCAGAGCAAGATGAGGCGATTGAAGATCTAGCCATTCAATATGCGGATGCACCGATGGAAATGTCATTTAATGCGCAATATTTATTGGATGTATTAGGTGCTTTGGATGGTGATGATGTCTATATGACCATGACTGAAGCCAATCAATCTGTATTGGTACACGATCCGGCACAACAAGATCAGACCTATGTTGTGATGCCGATGCGGGTTTAATTTGCAGATTTTTGACAAGATCACATTATGTTTATCACGCGTTTAAATATAGAACGTGTTCGAAACTTAAAAACGGTTGCACTCCAAGAGTTGCAGCCGTTTAATGTCTTTTATGGCCAGAATGGTTCAGGTAAAACCTCGATTCTAGAGGCGATTCATTTGCTGGCGACCGGGCGTTCTTTCCGCACCCATATCCCGAAAAACTATATTCAAAATGAAACAAGTGACGCGATTGTTTTTGCGCAATCTGCGACCGAAAAAATTGGCATGCAAAAATTTTTGTCCGGTGAGCAACTGATTAAAGTCAATGGCGATCATATTGCGACCCAAGGGCAACTGGCTAAAATATTACCTTTGCAGCATATTGATCCACAAAGTACCGATATTATCGACTATGGGGCCAAACCTCGCCGCCAACTGATTGACTGGTTGATGTTCCACGTGGAACCGGATTTTTATCATGCCTGGCAGTATTATTCGCGCGCTTTAAAACAACGCAACAGTTTGCTGAAATCGAGACGAAATCTCAGCCTGAATGATTTGGAGCCGTGGAATAAAATGCTGGCTGAATATGGCGAAATGCTGCATTCACAGCGCAGTGGAATTGTGGAACAGTGGAAAGTCTATTTTGAACAGGATTTAAAACAGTTATTGCCCAATCTCGATATTCAAATGGAATATGTTCCCGGTTTTCATACCGAGCTTGGCTTGCTGCATGACTTAACTGTACATCATCAAAAAGACCTCGATAGGCGCTATACCGAGTATGGTCCACACCGTGCAGATTTACGTTTAAAAACAACGCTGGGTGATGCTGATGTGGTGCTTTCACGCGGTCAAAAAAAGCTGTTGATTGTCGCCTTAAAACTGTCACAGATTGCAATGCTACATGCCTGTAATAAGGAAACTGTGGTATTATTAGATGATGTGACAGCAGAATTAGATTTAACTGCACAACGACGATTAATTGAGCGATTGAGCCAACTGGGTAGTCAAGTTTTTATTACCACTTTAGAGCATGAATCAGTAAAAAAACATTTACATGATTTGTCTATTTCATATCAATTATTCAATGTTGAAAACGGTCAAGTTCAAGTTGTCGTGCAATAGTTTTTTAGATTTTACCCATCTTTGGATAGACCTATATTTCACTAGGGAGAAACCATGAGTTCAGAAGATCAAGCTGCTTCTCAAACAGAACCAACCAATGAAAAGGCTTATGATTCCTCTAGTATCAAGGTATTACGTGGCCTCGATGCTGTTCGTAAGCGTCCAGGTATGTATATCGGTGATACTGACGATGGTTCAGGTTTGCATCACATGGTGTTTGAGGTTGTCGATAATGCAATTGATGAAGCCTTGGCGGGTCACTGTGATGAAATCTTAGTCATCATCCATGAAGATGAATCGGTAAGTGTTTCAGATAACGGTCGTGGTATTCCAACTGATATTCACCCAGAAGAAGGCGTATCTGCTGCTGAAGTAATTTTAACCATTCTTCATGCCGGCGGTAAGTTTGACGATAATAGCTATAAAGTATCAGGTGGTTTGCACGGGGTAGGTGTTTCTGTTGTAAATGCATTGTCGAGTAAATTATTACTGAATATTCGTCGTGCAGGTAAAGTGTACGAGCAAGAGTATTGTCACGGCGATCCAGTATATCCGTTACGTGCCATTGGCGACACTGAGGAAACAGGAACAACGGTTCGTTTCTATCCAAGTCCAGAAACGTTTAGCCAAACCATTTTCAATGTTGATATTTTAGCGCGTCGTTTGCGTGAACTTTCATTCTTGAATGCCGGCGTTCGCATTGTATTGCGTGATGAGCGTATTAATGCTGAACATGTGTTTGATTATGAAGGCGGTTTGTCTGAATTCGTAAAATATATCAATCAAGGCAAAACCCATTTAAATGATATTTTCCATTTCACCAGCCAAGTGCCGGAAACAGGGATTACTGTTGAAGTCGCTTTACAGTGGAATGATACCTATCAAGAAAACGTGCGCTGCTTTACCAACAATATTCCACAAAAAGATGGTGGTGCGCATTTAGCCGGTTTCCGCGCAGCATTAACCCGTGGTTTAAACCAGTATCTGGATAGCGAAAATATTCTGAAGAAAGAAAAAGTCGCGGTTACTGGTGATGATGCACGTGAAGGTTTAACTGCGATTGTTTCAGTGAAAGTGCCAGATCCAAAATTCTCTTCACAAACCAAAGAAAAATTGGTTTCAAGTGAAGTTAAACCTGCTGTAGAGCAGGCGATGAACAAGGAATTTTCTGCCTATTTGCTGGAAAATCCACAAGCGGCAAAATCAATTGCCGGCAAAATTATTGATGCGGCACGTGCGCGTGATGCGGCACGTAAAGCGCGTGAAATGACGCGCCGTAAGAGCGCACTTGATATTGCAGGTCTTCCAGGTAAATTGGCTGATTGCCAAGAAAAAGATCCAGCATTGTCTGAATTGTACTTGGTCGAAGGTGACTCTGCGGGCGGTTCTGCAAAACAGGGTCGTAACCGTAAGATGCAGGCGATTCTGCCACTGAAAGGTAAGATCCTGAACGTGGAACGTGCACGTTTCGACAAAATGATTTCTTCACAAGAAGTGGGCACCCTGATTACTGCACTCGGTTGTGGTATTGGTCGTGAAGAATACAATCCAGACAAATTACGCTATCACAAAATCATCATCATGACCGATGCTGACGTCGACGGTTCGCACATTCGTACGCTACTGTTGACTTTCTTCTTCCGTCAAATGCCTGAACTTGTGGAACGTGGTTATATCTATATTGCACAGCCACCGTTGTACAAATTGAAAAAAGGCAAGCAGGAGCAGTATCTTAAAGATAATGATGCTTTAGAAACCTTCCTGATTTCAAATGCGATTGATGATTTATCCCTGCATATCAGTGCTGAATCTCCTGCAATTACAGGTCAAGCACTGGCAGGAGTCATTGAAGATTACCAGGTTTCACAGAAAAGTTTGAACCGTTTAACCCTCCGCTATCCTGCAAGTTTGCTTGATGGTTTGTTGGGTCTGGATGCATTCAAACTTGATCAAAATCATGATGAAAATTATGTGAAACAATGGTCTGAACAGTTACGTGCTGCGATTGAAAAATATCAACCAAGCTTACGTCCTGAAATCACTTTGGAAGTGTTTGAAAAAGAACATGCCAACGGTGAAAAAGTTGCACATTACTGGCCACGTGTGACCGTATATGTACATAACTTGCCGCACTCGTATTTACTTGATTCTGGACTACTGGCTTCAGGTGAATATAAGCGTTTACTGCAAAATTCGAAGAGCTGGTTTAGCTTGCTTGAAGACGGTGCGTATTTGCAGAAAGGCGATCGCAAAATTAATGTCACCACTTTCCATCAGGTTTGGCAGCATATTTTAGCCGATTCACGTCGCGGCATGATGATCCAGCGCTATAAAGGTTTGGGTGAGATGAATGCGGAACAGCTTTGGGAAACCACCATGGATCCTGAAAACCGTAACATGTTGCAAGTCACCATTAATGATGCGATTGAAGCAGATCGCATGTTCTCTTGTTTGATGGGTGATGATGTAGAACCACGTCGTGCCTTCATTGAAGAGAATGCCTTAAATGCGGATATCGACGCTTAATCTATTGATGAGTTAAATTGTAAAAAGCATCCTTCGGGGTGCTTTTTTTATGCTATTTTTATTTAAATACGATTAACTTTTAGCCATATTTGTTTTATAAAAATGACTTATTCCTCTGTCATGATGAATCATATACATAGGAGATCATCATGCAATATTACGAGGTTAGTACAATGGATAATCAACTGGAACAGATCCGGGATATTTGGAGCAATGCATTTTTTACCGGTAATTTTGAGGTGTTGGCTCGGTATGAACATGAACAATTTAAGGTGGTTTATGAGCAGGAAGGTCGAGTTGAAAGCAATTTTACCCGTTATGAACGTATTGCTCATGCAGTGAAAAATGGCGTATGGAAACCGCAAAAGCCTAACGTTGAATTTGAAGAGTTTGAGTTTGATCGAGATTTGAAGCACTGTAAGGTTTTAATTGGTTTAGAAGATCAGAGCAAAATTCAGGAATTATGGGTCATTGAAGGTGCTTGGAAAATTATCGAACTCAGGTTTTTAAAACGCAAAAAGCCAAAGCAGGATGAATAAAAAGTCTTATTTTCTTTGAAAACACGAATGTGGATAAGTTTATTTTTATTGAATAAAAATGTGAAAAGTAATTTATCCACAGCTTAAAATGGCATTTTTATTTTAAATTCAAAGTTGGTTTTGTGTGTATTGTGGATAAGTTTTTAAATTTAAAAGTCTGTTTTGAATTTAAAATTAATAGGTGGTGATTTTTAAATTTAAACACACTGACATCTGGGTAAGGGATATCGCTATAAAAGTGTTGTGTAGAAAAATTAAAAAATCGCAGTACACGTTTGAAATTGTACTGCGATCATAAAATAAGCATCACTTTAGTTTTGCTTAAGAGTGGTAAATGGGCTTATTCGAACGCACCTTCCAGCTCTTCCAACTCCATCATCAGCTCTAACATTTGTTCTTCAGCTTGAGCTAATTTCGCTTTTAACTCGGTTTGCTCGTTCATGAGCTTCAACAAATCATCTTTACGATTTGCTTCATATAATGCGCTATCACCGAGTAATGTTTCGATTTCCGCTAAACGAGGTTGCGTTTTGGCAATCTGAGCTTCAATTTTTTCAATATTCTTGCGAACAGGGCGGCTGAGTTCACGACGACGCGCAGCTTCTTTACGTTGTGCTTCTTTATCCAATTTAGAAATCGTAGGCTTAACTTCCACTTGAGATTTCACAGGTGCAGCAGGTTGTTGACCTGACTTCATCATCTCGATACGCGCTTGGCGTAACCAGTCTGCATATGCAGTCAAATCACCATCAAACTCACGGCTTTGACCGCCATGCACCAAGATCAACTCGTCACACACACTGGCAATGAGTTGACGTTCATGGGATACCAGCACCACAGCGCCTTCAAAATCTTGTAATGCCATGGTTAATGCATGACGCATATCCAAGTCTAAATGGTTGGTCGGTTCATCCAGAATCAACACATTTGGACGTTGCCATACAATCAGTGCCAGTGCTAAACGGGCACGTTCACCCCCCGAGAAACTTTCACTTGGGGTATCCATGCGTTCGCCACTAAAACCGAAACTCCCGAGGAAAGAACGCAAGCTGGCTTCACTGATTTTTTTATCGGCAATACGAGATAATTGTAGCATTGGGCTAGCATTACCATCCAAAGCATCCATTTGATGCTGGGCAAAGTAACCGATATTTAACAGTTCAGAATCGTTACGCGTACCTTGCAGCAGTTGTAAATCACCGACCAGTGATTTAATCAGCGTGGATTTACCTGCACCATTCATCCCCAGTAAACCAATACGACTGGTGGGGGTGATTTGTAAACTGACATTGGTCACAATCAGTTTGTCACCATAACCAATATCCGCATGCTCAAGTTCAAGCAGTGGCGAACTCATCTTAGTCGGTTCACGGAATGAGAAGGTAAAGGGTGTATCGACATGCGCTGCAGACAACTCTTGCATACGTTCAAGTTGTTTAATACGGCTTTGCGCTTGTTTTGCTTTGGTTGCTTGCGCTTTAAAACGGTCGATATATTTCTGCAAATGCGCGCGAGTTTCTAACTGCTTTTCATAAGCTTGTTGTTGCTGAGCCAAGCGTTCACTACGGGTACGTTCGAAAGTTGAATAGTTGCCTGTGTAAAGAATCAGTTCTTGATTTTCGATATGTAAAATATGATCGGTAATTGCATCTAGGAAATCACGGTCATGCGAAATCAGAATCAGTGTGCCTTCATAGGCTTTTAACCAGTCTTCTAACCATAAAATGGCATCTAAATCTAAATGGTTGGTCGGTTCATCGAGTAACAACAAGTCTGAACGGCTCATCAAGGTACGCGCAAGGTTCAGACGCATACGCCAACCACCGGAGAAACTTGAAACATCGAGTTGAGACTGATGTTCAAAGAAACCCAAACCCGCCATTAATTGCGATGCTTTAGACGGTGCAGAATAGCCATTAATTTCGTCAAAACGACCGTATAAATGTGCAAGCTCATCATCGCTTAAGCTTTCTGGGTGATCTAATTTATTTTGAATTTCCCAAAATTCTTCATCGCCAGACAATACAAAATCAATGGCTTTCATATCTAAAGCTTTGATTTCCTGAGCCATATGTGCAACGGTCCAAACCGCTGGGCGAGTTAAAGAACCACCATCCGATTCCATACCACCGAGCAGTGCAGAAAATAGCGTGGATTTTCCTGCGCCATTTACACCAGTTAAACCAATTTTCCAGCCTGGATGGAGTTGCATGGATGCTTTTTGAAATAAAACACGTCCACTGCGACGTATAGAAAGTTGATCTAACTGAATCATTAAAATATCTAAATAACAAGAATAGTGTGCGTATTCTAAAGGAAGTAACCGCGAAAACAAAAAACTAAACTGTTTTATATCGATGAATTATTTCAAGTGCATTTTGTGTACAGTACAGATTATTAAAATTGATGCTCTGTGCTAGGTTTTATCAGTAAATATGCTTATAGTCACACGCTATAAATGACGAATAAAAATAAGGATTATTGAGCGTGAAAAAAGGATTTTTGATTTTATCTGCACTGGCCACATTAATAACATCAAATATATTGCATGCCAAAGCGGATGTCTGTGTTTTTGATTTGTTAGGAAAATCGGGTGAATCTTATAAGCTGATTGAAGAATGGGCATTGGCCAGTAAAAACTGGGGTACAGATGTCAATTTAATAGCTTATCAAGATGAAGCCAAAGTCGAACAAGACTTTAAAGCCGGGAAGTGTGATGCCTTTTATATGACCTCCATGCGTGCGCGTGCCTACAATAAATTTGCAGGTTCAATTGATGCGATTGGCGGCGTACCGACCAATGATATTGCGCAAAAATCTATTAGCTATGTGCTCGATAAACGTAATGAAAAACGCCTGATCAATACCATGGGGAAAGAAACCTTTGAAGTGGCAGGGATTGGACAAATTGGTTCAGCTTATATTTTTGTCCGTGATAAATCGATTAATTCTTTAGCCCGTGCAGAAGGCAAGAAATTCGCTGTATTACATTATGATTATGCTCAAAAAATTATGGTGACGCGTATTGGCGCTGTTCCAGTCATGTCCGAGATTTCAAATTTCATCAAAAAATTTAATCAAGCTGAAGTCGATATTGTTGCTGCACCCGCTTATGCCTTTAAACCGCTAGAAATTTATAAAGGTTTAGGTACGCACGGTGCGATGATAAATTTCCCCGTGGTGAATGTCACCGCCGATCTGATTATACGTAAAAATAAATTCCCCGAAGGTTTTGGCATGCAATCGCGTAGTTGGTTCGTAAAACAATTGCCGAAAAGCTTTGCGATGGTCAAGCGTATGGAAGCTGAAATTCCGGCAAAATACCGCATGAATTTAAGCAAGGAAGACCAAATGAAATATCAAAAAATTCTGCGTGAAGGGCGAATTGATTTAACCAAACAAGGAATTTATGATCAGACCATGATGACTGTATTGAAAAAAGCCCGTTGTACTGTGGAGCGAACCAATTTTGAGTGCTCTTTAAGTGGTGAATAACTCGAGTGTTGTGTAGTAATTTGTAAAATATCTAAAATTTTCTAAGTAATACCTAAAACTATTATTAGTTAAATTTATGATTTTATTAGTAAATTAAAAGAATGTGAATCAACTGACATTTAAGTTGAAAATAAATGGAGTAAATGCTCTATTTATTTTAAATAAACTTGCATAATATTTGTGCCATGAATGGACACTCATCAAACAACAAGATTCTGAAAAGGACCACTACAATGAAAAAAACGATTCTCGCATTAGCAGCATTTTCTGCTCTTGGTTTAGCCACAACTGCACAAGCAGAAAAGGTGAATGTTTGTGTATTCGATTTACTGGGTAAATCTGGTGAATCTTATCAAATGGCGCAAGAATGGGCACTGGCTGCCAAAGGATGGGGAGCCGATATTAATTTAATTCCGCGTCAAGACGAAGCTGTTGCTGATAATGATTTTAAAGCAGGCAAATGTGATGGCGTTTTTATGACGGCAATGCGTGCACGTCAATACAATAAATTTGTCGGTTCTATTGATGCTTTAGGCGGTGCACCGAGCAATGCCATTGCTCAGCGTGCGATTACATTTGCGCTCGATAAACGTAATGCGCCAAAAATGGTCAGCAATTTAAGCGGTAAAAAATATGAAGTTGCCGGTATTGCACCTTTAGGTTCAGCTTTTATTTTTGTACGTGATAAGAGTATTGATTCAATTGAAAAAGCCGCAGGCAAAAAATTTGCAGTATTAGGTTATGATGATGCGCAAAAAATCATGGTGCAACGTGTAGGCGCACAAGCCGTGATCTCGGATGTATCGAACTTTGTGGCGAAATTCAATAATGGTCAGGTCGATATGGTGGGTGCACCTGCCTATGCGTACAAACCTTTGGAAATCTATAAAGGTTTAGGCACAAATGGTGCAATGTTCAATTTCCCGGTACTGCAAGTGACCTCAGATTTTGTTATCCGTCCTGATCAGTTCCCAGCGGGCTTTGGGCAAAAATCGCGTGATTGGTTCGTGAAACACTTGCCAAAAAGTTTTGCGATGATTGATCGTCTTGAAGCCAGTATTCCAGCCAAGTTTAAAATGAATTTAACCGCAGAAGATAAAACTAAATATCAAAAAATGTTACGTGAAGGTCGTATGGATATGACCAAACGTGGAGTTTATGATGCCAGCATGATGACCGTATTGAAAAAAGCACGCTGTTCTGTCGATAAGGCGAATTTTGAATGTTCACTTGGTGGTGAATAACTTTGATTTTAAAGAATAAAGCCTAGATTAACTCTAGGCTTTTTTGTCAAGTTTAATATGTCATTTTTGCCATTGTTGTCAGTCAAAAAAGGCGTAATCTTAAAAAATAATGATATAAAATTTTTATCATAAAAATGAAAATAAGCTTTCTATGCTTGTTTTTCGTGATGAATAAAAACTCAAAAAGATTCAGTCTTCGACTGAATAAAAACAAAGACACAAGGAAGAAAAAGTCATGATGCAATGGTCTAAAGCACTGCTACTTGGTGTAGGTCTGTGTGCTGTAACCGGTGTTAGCCAAGCAAAACAAGTGATGTGCGTATTCGATTTGGTGGGTAAAAGTGGTGATGTGTTTACCCTGATGAAAGATTATCAATTAGCAGCCAAAAATTGGGGTGCAGATATTGAATTACGTGTCGGCCAAAACGAAGCGGTCATTGCTGAAGATTTTAAAGCAGGTAAATGTGATGCGATTAGTGTCACAGGGATGCGTGGGCGTCAGTTCAACGATTTTACCGGCTCTTTAGATGCCATTGGTGCGATTCCTGATTTAAAACTTGCAGTTAAAGTGATGCAAGGCTTAGCCAGCCCGACTTTTGCCAAACATATGGTACGTGGCAAATATGAAGTGGTGGGTGTCATTCCAGTCGGTGATGCTTTTTTAATGGTGAATGACCGTAACATCAACACGGTTGCTAAAGCTGCAGGTAAAAAAATTGCAGTCCTGGATTATGACGAAGCACAAAAAATTATGGTTCAGCAAATTGGTGCACAGGCGGTCAGTGCGGATGTAACCAATTTCGGGGCCAAATTTAACAATGGTCAGGTCGATATTATTGGGGCACCTGCTGCTGTATTTAAACCGCTAGAATTACACAAAGGTTTGGGTAATAAAGGCGCGATTGTGAATTATCCAATTCTACAAGTGACCGGTAATATTATTATCCGTCCAGATAAATTCCCGGAAGGTTATGGACAAAAATCACGTGAATGGGTAAGAGGTCAGTTACCGCGTGCATTTGGTATTTTGGGCAAAATGAAAGCGGATATTCCACAAAAATATTGGATGCAAATTCCTGCAGTAGATAAGCCAGGCTATCAAAAATTGATGCGCGAATCGCGTGTCGATTTAACCAAACGTGGTGTATATGATAAACGTATGATGAAATTGTTATGGCAATTCCGTTGTAAGGAAGATCCAAAGAATTTTGAATGTAGTCTTCAAGATGAGAACTACAAACAATCTTGAGAAAAATACTCAGATTTGACTTTAAATCTTCAAATACTGACCATATATTGGGTATGCTATACTTGAAATATGGTCTTTATCTTTTAAAGACAACTGAATTGAACAGAGGAATCCAACATGAATGCCCAAGCTCTGGTGCTGACCGACAATGCTGCGAATAAAGTACGCCAATTGCGTGATAGTGAAGGCAACCAAGAATTAATGTTACGCGTTTATGTTACAGGTGGCGGTTGTTCTGGTTTCTCTTACGGCTTTAACTTCGCTGAAAGCATGAATGAAGATGATGCTGAATTTGTGAATGGCGACGTAAAAATGCTGGTTGATTCTTTAAGCTATCAATATCTTGTCGGTTCAGAAGTCGATTATATTGAAGGCTTGGAAGGTTCACGTTTTGTGGTTCAAAACCCAAATGCAACAACAACCTGTGGCTGTGGTTCATCTTTCTCTCTTTAATAAAAAACTAAAAAAGCCCTCCTTGTTTGGAGGGCTTTTTTATGAAAAATAGAATTTATGATTGTGTGAGAACATCATTAAAAATTATGGTTCTAATTTAGCGGCTTCTAAAATATCAAAAATAACAGTTGTCACATCTTGGCTTAAATCACGATTGTTAAAAATTTCATGTGCTGTAATCGTTACATCTGTATCACTTGGAAGTAAGCGTTGTTCTTCTTCAATCAAATGCTGAATGGGTAATAAAGTCTGTTTTATTTCTAAATGCAGAATATCTTTAAACTCAATATTTTCATCTTCCAGCTCAATCAGTTGTTCGTTTAAAAATGGCAATAAAATAGAATGCAGATAAGGCTGAATCTCAATAATATCAAAGATTTCAAGCTCACGTGTTTGCTCAATTGTACTAATGTGATCATTCATTTCAATCAGAATATGGTAGTAACTCACACGCGTCTCCAGAGATTTTATGTTGTCATTTCTTCCCATTACAATAACATGAAATGAGCCTGATTTCCGTTCTATTGCCATGCATAGACTTATAAAAAGTAAGGGATTTTTGCATTGTATCTCGGTCGTGGCTTAACGTGCCTGCAACAAGGCTAAATCTGCTGCCGATAATCTGAAATTTTGCAGTTGCTGATCTTTCATTACAGGGTACATCAGCGCTTGAGGATCTTGATTGTGTGCTAAGCCCAAGGCATGTCCTAACTCATGTGCAATGGTTAGACGTAAATCATCCATCGTATCAAATTGATAAATTTCAATGCGCTTTCCATTGTATATGCCTTTGTGAAATTCGCGTGCCGGGAAGCGTTGATTGAGATGATTCACATTGATATTGTAGGAATCAATATTTTGATTGTGCTGCTCGACTTGTTGATTGTATTGGTTGTTTTGATCTTTAAGCTCAGCAATGTCGTGGTCTAATTGTTGTGCTTGGGCTTTCAATTGCTGATATTGTTGTTCTATGCGTTGTCGATTTGGCCCATTTTCGTTTTCAATACGCATCCAACTCACGCGTTGTTGGTTGAGTTGTTCAACGTCCTTGGATAACTGATCTCGCTGGGCTTGCAGTTGTTGATGGCGTTGTTCTAGGTAGCTATAGCGATTGTCTAAATTCTCTGAAATCCGTTGATTCACATTTTGAGCCGCCTCCAGAAGTTGTTGGCTGGTTTTATGCGCTTTATGGTCAGCTTGGCGTTGGTCATAGATCAAATTGACCGTTAATTTTGCCTTTGGATCATAAACCAGCAGAGGTTTTTCTGAGCCTTGCTGCCAAATGCCGATAGCATCTTTACAGAGCTGAATCAGTTCTGCTTGGCTCATGCCAAATCGTGGGTCGACATCGCCTAAGCGAAATCGCACACTTGAATCAAAAGGATGAAGTATTTTATCTGTGACCGTGCGATGTTCTCGCTTATTATCCTGTTGCGATGGAAAGAATAACCAAATGAACAATAAAGCCCCGATGGCAAAGAAGAGAGCACGCATAGCATTTTAAAATCATTATTTTTAAATTAATGTAGCTGAAAATTTCAGCTAATCCTATCTTTTTAAACATAAAAAACCGCGCTTTCGCGCGGTTTTTTTAACTCTTTCGAGCCAAATTAAAGCGACAAATTATTTTTTGTCATCTTTAACTTCAGTGAACTCAGCATCTACAACGCCATCGTCCGCTTTTTGAGATTGACCTGCATCACCCTGGAAAGCGTTCGGGTCAAAACCTTCAGCACCACCTTGAGCGCC
Source organism: Acinetobacter terrae (assembly GCF_002135195.1). NCBI lineage: Bacteria > Pseudomonadati > Pseudomonadota > Gammaproteobacteria > Moraxellales > Moraxellaceae > Acinetobacter > Acinetobacter terrae. The sequence continues at coordinate 6,813 of NZ_NEGF01000018.1, read as the reverse complement.
TTGAGCCGCTTCATAAGCACGTTGGCTAATTGGCATGATGATGTTTTGAAGTGCTTCAGTTTTTGCTTTGATTTCTTCAACGTCATTTTCTTTGGTTGAAGCTTCAAGCTCAGAAACCGCAGTTTCGATTGCAGTTTTTTCATCTGCAGTCACTTGTTCGCCAAGATCTTTAACTGCTTTTTGCGCGCTAGAAACAAGTGCATCTGCTTCGTTACGTGCTTTAGCAAGTTCTTCGAACTTACGGTCTTCTTCAGCATTCGCTTCAGCATCTTTAATCATCGCTTCAATTTCAGCATCGCTCAAACCAGAGTTTGCTTTAATTTGAATTGATTGTTCTTTACCAGTGCTCTTGTCTTTCGCAGACACTTTCAAGATACCATCAGCGTTGATGTCGAAAGATACTTCAATTTGTGGCACACCACGTGGAGCAGGTGGAATATCGCCTAATTGGAAGTTACCCAACAATTTGTTTTGCTGCGCCATTTTACGTTCACCTTGGAACACAGAAATGTCTACAGCAGGCTGGTTGTCTGCAGCTGTTGAGAACACTTGAGATTTCTTCGCAGGAATCGTGGTGTTTTTCTCGATGATCGCTGTTAACACGCCGCCCATAGTCTCAATACCAAGAGTCAATGGCGTTACGTCTAGAAGCAATACGTCAGTTTTGTCACCTGAAAGTACAGCACCTTGAATCGCAGCACCCATTGCTACAGCTTCGTCAGGGTTCACGTCTTTACGTGGCTCTTTACCGAAGAATTCTTGAACTTTTTGTTGAACCATTGGCATACGTGATTGACCACCAACCAAGATTACGTCAGAGATGTCAGAAGTCGAAAGACCAGCATCTTTAAGCGCAATACGGCAAGGCTCAATCGTACGAGCAACTAAGTCAGCAACTAAACCTTCAAGTTTAGAGCGAGTTACGTTGATCACCAAGTGTTTAGGACCAGTCGCATCAGCAGTGATGTACGGTAGGTTGATTTCAGTTGCATTAGAAGAAGAAAGCTCGATCTTCGCTTTTTCAGCAGCTTCTTTCAAACGTTGTAACGCAAGTGGATCTTGTTTTAAGTTAAAGCCTTGTTCTTTCTTGAACTCTTCAACCAAGTATTCAATTAAAGCGTTATCGAAGTCTTCACCACCCAGGAAGGTATCACCGTTAGTCGACAATACTTCGATTTGTTGGTCGCCATCAAGGTCAGCGATTTCAATGATTGATACGTCGAAAGTACCACCACCCAAGTCGTAAACCGCGATTTTACGGTCGCCTTCTTTTTTGTCCATACCGAACGCAAGCGCAGCAGCAGTTGGTTCGTTGATGATACGTTTAACATCAAGACCTGCAATTCGACCTGCATCTTTGGTTGCTTGACGTTGTGCATCATTGAAGTAAGCAGGAACAGTAATCACCGCTTCTGTAACAGTCTCACCCAAATAATCTTCTGCAGTTTTTTTCATCTTTTTCAAGATTTCAGCAGAAACTTGTTGTGGTGCCAATTTTTTATCGTTTACATCAACCCAAGCATCGCCATTGTCTGCTTGAATGATTTTGTAAGGTACAAGACCGATATCTTTTTGAACTGCTTGGTCTTGGTACTTACGACCGATCAAACGTTTGATCGCGAATAATGTGTTTTTAGGATTGGTTACCGCTTGACGTTTAGCAGATTGACCCACCAAAATTTCGCCATCTTTGTACGCAATAATTGATGGAGTTGTACGAGTGCCTTCAGCGTTGTCGATAACTTTAACTTTGTCACCTTCAAGTACTGCTACGCAAGAGTTTGTAGTACCTAAATCAATACCAATGATTTTAGCCATTTGGATGCTTCCTCAAAATTATTTTTTGCAATGCTTTTGCTTGTTATCCGATATGAGAGCCATTCAAAATTTTTCAAGTTTATTTCATTAAAAAAAGTGAAAAACTCTCAAATTTCTTTACCTTATTGACCCACTAAGACCATTGCTGGACGAAGTAAACGGTTCGACAAGGTATAACCTTTTTGCAATACAGTACCAATTTCACCTGCTTTAGCATCAGGTGCGATACCCACTGCTTGATGCAAGTCTGCATTGAAACCGTTGTTCATATTCACTTCGACTACACCGAATTTTTCTAGTGTGGTGAGCAGTGATTTCAAAGTAAGTTGCACACCTTCAAGTAATGGAGATTCAGTATCACCCGCAGCTTGAATGGCGCGTTCTAAATTATCGACGGTGTCGAGTAATTCTTTGGCGAATTTTTCAATCACCGTTTCTTTATGCTTTTCAGCATCACGTTGAATGCGTTCCACGCTTTTTTGCGCTTCATATACCGCATTGGCTGTACGTGCTTTTTCAAGTTTTAAACTTTCTTCCAGATTAGTGATCTGTGCTTGTAAATCTTCAACTGAAACTTCAGCTTGCTCCGTTTCAGCTTGAGTTTGTGCTGTTTGTTGATCAGCTTGCTCTTGCCCTAGATCTTGAGCTTGTTCGTTTTGCTCAGCCGCCATAGATTTACTCCGTTTAAATGGGTTCTTAAACATGTACAGTCCTTTTGGCTTCAGTGCTAACTGGGTTAATCCTGAACTGCCATGAGTGATAAAATTCATGATTAATACAAAGGTCGGGGCAGGCGATAAAAATTCAAGCGACACAATCAATTAAATCTGTTTAATTTGATTAAAATTATCAAAAAACCTGGTTTTTCGAACATTGAGGCAAAAATTATAAGGTTCTTTATGGTCAAAATTGAGCTAGGGGATAAAACAACAAAGCAGCTTATTGTCAGAGCTTGATGATCAGTTAATGGAAGAATCAAGTTTTGTTGCTCTACCTCAATTTGTATGGAGGATGGGCGTTAGGAATGAGATAGGAAAAGAGAAAGAAAATACAAAGACGGTTCATATTATGATGGGTAATATCCAACTTATACTTAAAAACGATCATTATGAAATAAATTATCTATTTTACAAAAAAGCACAGGCTGATTATTATTTCACCCAGATTCTATCGCTGTAGTTTCTTCTTGGTATTTTTGAAATGTGTTTTCTAGGCTTACCCAACCTATGGGTAAGCCTTTTTTTTGCCTAAAATAAAGCAAGCTATCCTTAATCACTGCTCTAATATATCTGTTTAGCTATAGTTTTGGTGTTGAATAACGGTTAAATCCTTATAGTATTAACTTTTGATGATCATGATTTTTATAAAATCAAAAAAATACCCTTTACTGGAAGGGCATTGAGCAGAGAAAGGATTTTAATTATCGCGACGATCACCAATTCGCTTATCAGTATCGCGACGATGATCATCCCAACGTCTTTCTTGGTATTTACCTTGCTGTTGCGTTTTTTGACGATGTGGTACATCCACTTTTTTACGCTGTTGTTCTGAGCGTTGGCGTTGGCGTTCAAGTTCACGCTTTTTGCGATCCCAATTGGATTGGTTGTTTCTATTTTGTTCGGCAGCTCTCTTACGCTGTTCTAATTGATGCTGTTGTTCACGTTTTTTACGCTCCCAATCAGATTGTTTTTGCCGATTCTGTTCCCACTGACGACGCTCAAGCTCACGTTTTTTACGTTCCAATTCCAAGCGGTTTTGACGCTGTTGATATTCCCAACGTTGACGATCCCGCTCTCGGTCATATCGATCGTCATAATCCCGATCATAACGCCGGTCATAGCGATCATTATAACCTCCATCGTAATAACCGCCATCTTCTGGAAATGCCACACAACCTACGGCTAAAAATGTGGTCGCTAAAGAGAGTATAATCAGTTTTTTAGTCATGGCTTGCATCCTTCTTCTTTTAAGGAGTAGCAAAAACACTCCGAAATATACATGAAAATTGTCAATGACAAGGTATAAAAAGAAGATTAGCGTATGAATGTTTTTACTGTGTATACAGATGATTAGACTTATATAAGATTATGGTCACGTATCGGCTGATCATGTAGAAAATGTGAAGAATATAATAAAGGGAAGCTACATTATGGGTGCTTTTAATCGAACGCTACAGACGATGATAGAAAAAGGGCAAGGCACGGCAGCACGCACTTTGGATCGATTGCCGAGTTTTGCACAAAAATCTTTAGTTAAAATTTTAAGATATCCCCACGAATATCCTGAGCTTGACCCTTTAATTCAATGCATGATGGCAGCACAGTTAAGACAAGGGAATAGTGGTTTCGTCGGTGAAGATGTTATCCACGCGCGTAAAACCTTTGATTTACAAATGCAGTCGATTAAGAGTAAACCCACCCCAGTAAATCGTGTTGAAGATTTACGGCTACCTTTACATAGTGGCACCATCTTCGCGCGACATTATCATCCTGCACCGAATAAAAAACTTCCCATGGTGGTGTTTTATCATGGCGGTGGTTTTGTGGTGGGGAGTCTAGACTCTCATGATGAGGTTTGTCGTTTACTTGCGGTCTATGCGAAGGTTCAGGTGCTGAGTATTGACTATCCTTTAGCGCCAGAAGCCAGCCCGACAAAACTGATCCAAACCTGTGAAGATGCACTGGCATGGGTATATCAAAACAGAAAACAGCTTAAAATCTTAAAAAACAGAATTTCTGTCGCAGGCGATAGTGCAGGCGGCAATATTAGTGCAGTCGTTGCTCAGCGTAGTGCTAATAAAGTTCATGCACCGCAAGCGCAATTGCTGCTCTATCCTGCGGTAGATTTTAAAAGCCGTCATCCATCGTTCCATGCTTATAAAGAAGGGCTGGTTTTAACAGGGACGGATATTGATTTTGTAACGCACTATTATGCAGAAACTCATCAAGTCGAATTGGATGATCCGATTATTTCACCAACCTATGGAAAACATGACAAATTAGCTCCTGCATTTGTGATTACAGCAGGTCATGATGTATTGCATGATGAAGGTGAAATTTATGCCTACAAGTTACGTCATCGTGGTGTGAAAGTGCATTATCAGGAATACAGTGATCAAGCCCATGGCTTTGTAAACCTAACCCCAATTTCTTATCGAGCTAAAAAGTACGTGATTGAAATCAGTAAGAACTATAGAAAGTTTTGGGATAAACACGCTTAAGCTTTTTTTTTAATAAATTCGACTGTCTATATAGAGGGTGTTTCACGTGAAACACTTTTTATTTTTTCTCAATCTTGGCTGTAGGTAGTGTGAGTCTAAATTCCGGAACATAAAAACTCTGCAAATATTTGGCTTGAGAAAAATTTGGAAAGACATCCAGCGTATTTTTCCAAGAGACTTGTTTAAGTTTACATAGCTTGCCACGAAATTGAGGAATGAATTGATAATGCAAACCTTGCCAGGTCTGATGAATGTTGAGCAGTCGTGCGGGTAAATGATGACTATTAATATAGAAAGCCTGACTATGTTTGTACTTCTGTAAACACAAGCTCATTTCTTGCTGTTCAAATAAAACGTTGCAATACACAACATCATCTTTCATCAACCATTCGAATTGAGCCAGTTGTTTCGGAATTCCCCAAAAATGTTGACCATGAACCACAGAAGTTTCCGTGGATACATAAATTTTAGGAATCGAAGATAAACGTCTTTTACTCATTAAAGGATGATCTAAAATCAGAAGCTCATCATAGGGACCCACTGGGGATTCATGATAGCGAACCAATATAACCTGTATCACTCGTCCAATGGGGGAGGGAGCAAGGTGGAAAGCTTGATTAGATTTAATAAAGTTTGGCGTTAACCAATAATTCAAAATAAAGGCATCACCCAGTAAATGCCGCGGTGGATGGTGATGAAAAGTTGTAGTGGTTAATTCTTCACTCATTGTCATTCTCGTTTTATCTCAAAAAGAGATGCTGTTTTATTTATAGTGAACGATTAATATATAGACATTGACAATTACAACTTGAAGTAGAAGAGTAAAGAAATGTTAAAACAAACCCTATTCGCTATTGGTGCTGCCTTTATCAGTTTGCAAGCGATCGCTGCAAACTCGGTTGTAGAAATGAAAACATCCATGGGAAATATTGAAATAGAGCTCTTTAACGATAAAGCACCTATTTCAGCGAAAAATTTTGAAAGCTATATAAAGGATAACTTTTATAACGGCACTATTTTTCATCGCGTGATTCCGGGCTTCATGATTCAGGGTGGAGGAATGGATGCCAACATGGTGGAGAAGCAAACCAAAGCTCCAATTCAAAATGAATCCTATAATGGTTTGAAAAATACCCGTGGCACCTTAGCGATGGCGCGTACCAACAACCCTAATTCAGCAAGCAGCCAATTCTTTATTAATACGGTAGATAACGACTTTCTAAATAAAAGCCAGATGAATGCGGGTTATGCCGTGTTTGGTAAAGTCATTAAAGGAATGGATGTGGTCGATAAAATCACGAAAGTTCCGACTGCAAACTTTGGAATGCATCAAAATGTACCAAAGCAAGCAGTGAAAATCGTCAGTGTGACTGTTAAAGCAGCACCCGAGAAAAACTAATACAAATTAAAGCAGAAATATCTAAATTAATATTTTTGCTTTAAAACAACATCTTAGATTGGTTTTGTATAAAAATGACCCAAATTGGTGCATAAAAAAAACACACTTGATAAAGCAAGCGGTTAAAAGCACTTGCACGTGTAGGAAATTGCCCTATAATGGGCGCATACCAACGAGATATGTTGAAACGAACGAAGCGCGAAGCGTTGAGTTGTTGAGATTATCTTGTTGCTTCTTGTCTCTGACGAAGAGCAAGATAGATCATTAAGAGATTATGAAGAACAACTTGTGTGGATTTTTACCGGTTGATCGATCGAAATTATTTTCATTGATTGATGGTAGAAATTACTCGAAGTTTATTTGAGAAATTAAAGTC
>NZ_NEGF01000017.1:0-52594 GCF_002135195.1 Acinetobacter terrae | reverse complement strand
ACTTTGTATCCCAATAGCCTGTTGCCTTTAAAAGCCAAAAGATGCTGTAAATTGGATCCTGAACTAAAGATCTATAATCAGGAAATCAATAAAAGAAGAATAGGGATTGAGCATGTATTTGGTAGCCTGAAAACCTTCAAAATCCTTGCGGAGCGTTATCGAAATAGAGGCAAAAGACTCGGTTTGAGATTCAATTTAATCGCTGGAATCTATAACTTGGAGCTGAGTAAAAAATGATTTATGAAAGAGGTCTATTCTATTTTCCATTTTTGTATTCGATTGTTTTTATAAAGCTATTATGTCTAAGCTAAACAAGATCGCAAATGTTGTCCAATCGAATCAGGATAAAATAGATAAGATGATCAGCTGAACAGACATTTAACATAAAAAATAGCACCTACACAGGTGCTATTGGGGATTTTAAAAGTATCAAGAATTTTTGATATCCATTAATAATTCAAAGTTTTGAATACGTTTATCTGTATCGTAAATATCACAGGTGAATATAAATTCATCAACATTGTATTTTCCCAGCAATTTTTCTAAACCAGCTTTAACCGTCTCTGGTGAACCAATTTGTGCCATCGCATAAAAGTTATCGACTGACATTTTTTCTGCAGGTGACCAAATTCCTTCCATGCTTGCAACAGGGGCTTTGAGTTTCAAGCTTTGTCCACGCATTAAACCCAATACACGTTGATAGGCACTGGTCGCCAGATATTGAGCTTCTTCATCTGTTTGAGCAACCACAGTTGGAACACCCATGGAAACATAAGGACGATCCAGATATTCAGATGGCTCAAAGTTTTCTCTATACAGTTTGATCGCTTGATCCAGCATGCGTGGCGCAAAATGTGAGGCAAAAGAATAGGGAAGTCCTAATTTTGCAGCCAGTTGTGCACTGAATAAACTTGAACCTAAAAGCCAGACTGGAACATGGGTGTTTTGACCTGGAGTCGCGACAATACGTTGATGCGGTGCCGGTTCTTTAAAGTACTGCAGGATTTCAAGCACATCTTGGGGAAATTGATCTTCAGTTTCCTGGCGACCGCGACGTAAAGCACGCATGGTGACCTGATCTGTACCTGGGGCGCGTCCCAAACCGAGTTCAACACGGTCTGGATAAAGGGTTGCCAAAGTACCAAATTGTTCTGCAACAACTAATGGAGCATGGTTGGGCAACATGATGCCACCCGAACCGACTTTTAAAGTAGTGGTATTCGCTAAGATATAACCCAATAAAACCGCAGTTGCTGAACTGGCAATGCCGTCCATATTATGATGTTCTGCAAGCCACAGACGTTGATAGCCTAATTGTTCGGCTTTTTGTGCCACTTCCAAAGCATGATGCAGTGAAAATTGAATGCTTTTATCATCACGGACGGGTGCAAGTTCAAGAATTGCAAATTGGATGTCTTTTAATGAACGCATTGTTTTTCTCAAATATGAAATCTAAGAAAAGCATACGATGACTGAGTGAATTTGTATATCGTTTTTTTTCGATATATTGAGATTGTGAGTATGAATTAAGTAATTGCAGTGCATATATAAAAAAGCACCCGAAGGTGCTTGAAATTGAATCTTTGCAATTAACGACGTTTGTTCCAACCTACGTGACGACCATTGTCGTGGCGGTCACTGTAACGGTAACTATTATTACGGCGGTCATAGCGATCATTATAGCGACGGTCGTCACGATCATATCGATCATCATAACGACGCTCATCACGATCGTAGCGATCATCATAACGGCGGTCTTCACTGACTTTTTTACCCAGTAATGCACCACCTGCTGAACCTAAGCCGGCGCCAATATAACCACCATTGGTACCACCCATGTTTTTACCTACGGTATAGCCACCCGCACCACCCAAAGCACCGCCGATCACGGCACCAGTACGGTCACGTTTGTTAGAAGAAACACCAGCACCTGCACCACCACCAATAGCGGAACCTATCATTGCGCCCGTAGTACCGCCCATTTGTTTACCGACTGCGGCACCGACGACACCACCTAAGGCAGAAGTTAAGGCTGTATTTGTGGTATTGCCTGCATTGGCTGTAGTCATCGTTAAAGCGGATGACGTCACTACAGCAGCAAGAATGATTGAATTAAATTTCATGGCAAACTCCTTTTTGAAGCTTTTGTTATCTCTTAAGTTAAATGTAATAAAAAATGTGGAAAGGAAGATGGATGAGTTGTTACTTGTTTGTATTTTTTTTCTTCCTGATTTATTCATAATTAGTCATGCATCATCATGATAAAATTAAAAAAGCACCCGAAGGTGCTTTAAAATTTAAATCTGAAAATTAACGACGATTGTAGCGACGGTTGTTATAACTATTATAACGGCGGTCTGTACGATCATCATAACGACGGTCTTCGCTGACTTTTTTACCCAGTACCGAACCACCGGCAGCGCCTAAAGCAGAACCGATATAGCCGCCATTTGTACCGCCAATGCTTTTACCTACAGTGTAACCACCCACACCACCTAAACCACCACCGATTGCAGCGCCAGTACGGTCACGTTTATTGGCTGAAACAGCAGCACCACCAGCACCACCAAGTGCAGAACCAATCATGGCACCTGTATTTCCGCCCATTTGTTTACCCACCGCTGTACCCACTACGCTACCAAGCGCAGAGGTTAAAGCAACATTGGTCGTATTGCCTGCATAAGTTGTTGTAGTGGCAATAGCAGATGTTGCAATGACTGTAGCAAATAAAATTGAATTAAATTTCATGGTGAACTCCAGTTGGAATCTTTTGTTATCTCTTAAGTCTAAGATAGTAGAACGCGTTGCATTGAAGATGGATAGCTTGTTAATCGTTTGTGTTTTTTTCTTCCAAATTTATCCATAATTAACAAGTAATAATGATGATGCAAAAAAAAAGCACCCGAAGGTGCTTTTTAAGTTCAGCTGAACAGTGATGAATTAACGATGGCTGCGACGGTATTTTTTAGAATGTTTTTTGTAAGAGCGTTGGTCAGCGCGACGATCTTCTGATACTTTTTTCCCGAGAACTGAACCACCGGCAGCACCTAAAGCTGAACCAACATAACCACCCGTTGTTCCGCCCATGCTTTTACCTACAGTGTAACCACCAACACCACCTAAACCACCGCCGATTGCAGCGCCAGTACGGTTACGTCGATCAGCAGAAACTGCAGCACCACCAGCGCCACCAATTGCAGAACCGATCATTGCGCCAGTATTACCACCCATTTGCTTACCAAGGGCAGTACCCGCCACACTACCTAAAGCAGAAGTTGCAGCAATACGAGTTGAATTGTCGGCATGAGCATTAACTGCCATCATTGATGATGCAGCTAAAGTTGCGCTTAATAATAATGCATTCAGTTTCATAGTTAACTCCGTGTCCAAAAAAGCGGACGTTGTCAGTCAGTTATTTCGATGGAGCAAATGTAACAAAAAGATTTTCGAGAAATGTGGAGACGAGCAATCATAGTTGTGGCGTTTAGTGTCTGCTTTGTAAAGTTATATTAACAATGTTGAAAAATGCTCATAAAATAAACATTTATAAGATGAATATGAATAAAACGAGAATGGATTTAGATACTGTCTTAAAAAAATCCCTTTTTATATGTGGTTCTGTCCCCACAATATCTATGTCATTTAACCCTTAGAATCGTTACACTAGGCACAATTTTTTTGCGCTGATCTATGTCATATAAGGCATGGAGATAGCCTTTGTATTGAGATATTTTGCAAAATGAAAGAATCGTTACGTTTACGATTAGATCAACTTTCTGACCGTCATGAAGAATTAAACGCATTGCTTGCGGATATAGAAGTCATTTCTGACAACAAACGCTTTCGTCAACTTTCGCGTGAACATAATGACTTAACGGAAATCACCGAAGTTTGGAAAAAGTATACCCAAGCTGAAAAAGACATTGAAACTGCTGAAGCCATGTTGTCTGATCCTGACTTTAAGGAAATGGCACAGGAAGAAATTCAAGAAAATAAAGCGCTGATTTCATCTCTTGAAGCAGACTTAAATATCCTGATGATTCCGAAAGATCCGAATGATGCCAACTCTGCATATTTGGAAATTCGTGCCGGAACCGGTGGTGATGAAGCAGCGATTTTCTCGGGTGATTTATATCGCATGTATAGCAAGTACGCTGAAGCTCAAGGCTGGAAACTAGAAATCCTGTCTGAGAATGAAGGTGAACATGGCGGTTATAAAGAAGTCATTTGCCTGATTAATGGTGAAGGCGTATATGGTCGCCTGAAATTTGAAAGTGGCGCACATCGTGTACAGCGTGTGCCTGCAACTGAATCACAAGGTCGAGTACATACTTCAGCTTGTACCGTTGCCATCCTTCCAGAAGTAGATGTCGATACTTCAGTGGAAATCAACTCATCTGAACTTCGTATTGATACCTACCGTGCATCAGGTGCCGGTGGTCAGCACATTAACAAAACCGACTCTGCAGTGCGTATTACCCATTTACCAACAGGTACGGTGGTCGAGTGTCAGGACGAACGTTCACAACATAAAAATAAAGCCAAAGCCATGGCTTTACTGGTTTCACGTTTAGAAAATGCCAAACGTGCGGCTGCCGATGCGGCAACCTCTGAAATGCGCCGTGACTTGGTGGGTTCGGGTGACCGTTCGGAACGTATTCGTACCTATAACTATCCGCAAGGTCGTATGACCGATCACCGTATTAACTTAACCTTATATAAGTTAGATGCCGTGATGGAAGGTGATTTAACAGAATTGCTCGACAGTTTACATCGCGAATATCAGGCGGATCAGTTAGCAATGCTCGCACAGCAGAATGGTGGATAATGAATATTGCACAGGCTTTGGCCTTACGTGGTGAAGCAGAAAGTTATGAGCGCCAAGAAAATGCTTGGTTGCTCGAACATATCACCAAAATTGATTCTTTTGATTTGGTGATGAAAAAGGATCAGCAACTGACCGCTGACCAAGAAGATGCCTATATCGATGCTTTAAACCGCATCGAAGATGGCGAACCTTTGGCCTATGTCACAGGTTCACAGCCATTTTGGACGCTAGATTTAAAAGTGACCAAAGATACTTTGGTGCCGCGTCCAGATACTGAAGTTCTGGTGGAATCGGTTTTACATTTAGACTTGCCTGAAGATGCGCGTGTCGTTGATTTGGGTACAGGCACAGGTGCAATTGCTTTATCACTTGCCAGTGAACGTCCTGAATGGGAAGTGACTGCAACGGATATTTATGCGCCAACTTTAGAAGTTGCGAAATTTAATGCGGATAAGCATGATTTGAATCATGTGAAATTTTCATGTGGCAGTTGGTTTAAAGCGCTAGAAAAAAACCAGTTCTTTGATGTGATTGTATCTAATCCGCCATATATTGATCCGCAGGATAAACACATTAAAGGTTTAGCGGCAGAGCCTCGACGTGCTTTGGTTGCGGGCAATAATGGTTTGGCTGATATTGAATTTATTATTCAAAACGGTAAAAAGTGGTTAACTGCCAATGGCTGGATTGCACTTGAGCATGGCTATGACCAAGCCGGTGTGGTGTATCAACTGTTTAAAAAATATGGTTATAAAGATATTCAAACCATCAAAGATTACGGTGGCAATAACCGCGTAACGATTGGTTGTTCAAAATAACTGAAAAAGTAATCGATTTAAAAAATAAAGCGCTCAAAAGCGCTTTATTTTTTGACCACATCGCGCCAGCGTAACAGCCAGTTTTCCGCAAGTTTCATTAAACTATCGGTTATTTTTCCTAAAATGGCCAATAAGATAATCGCAATAATGACAATGTCAGGTCGAGAAGTTTCCCGTCCATCACTGAGTAAATAGCCAATCCCTTGGGTCGCGGCAATCAGTTCGGCTGCAATCATAAACATCCAAGCCAAACTTAAACTGTTGCGTAAACCGGTTAAAATACCGGGTGAAGCGGCAGGTAAAATAATTTCTTTAATCTGCTGAAAATATTTCAAGCGATAGACTTGAGCGACTTCAATCAGTTTACGGTCAACTCCCTGAATAGCGGCAACGGTATTGGTATAAGTTGGAAAAAATGCACCAATCGCAATCAGGGTAATTTTAGAAGTCTCATCAATGCCTAACCATAAAAGTAAAAGTGGAATCCAGGCCAGACTTGGAATCGATTTAAGCGCTGAAAAAGAAGATTCTAAAAACTCTTCAGCTTGCTTGTTTAAACCGACCAGAATGGCAAAAACCAGAGCAAGACCACTGCCGATAAAGAAACCTAAAAATACACGCCAAGTACTGGTCCAAATATGCAGCCACAAATCGCCTGTAGACAGTTCTAAGAAAGAGTCCCACAAGCTACTGGGTGCTGGGAGCAAGTAAGGTTCTATAAAACCATTTTTAACTAAAGTTTCACAAAGGATGAGTAAAAAAACAGGGATGACCAGCCCCTTGAGCTTGCTTATGAATTTAAGCAAGCGAGGAGCTGTGGCGCAGCTATCAACTTTAGGGTTAATAGGGGCCTTATGGGTTGTTACAGGCAAACTCATTATTACTTCACAACCTTCTGCGCATATTTTGCATCAAACAGTTGATCAATCACCTGATTCACGTCTGTACCTTTACGTACTAACTCTTCTTCGGTCAAAATGCTGCCGGATTTTTTTAAGGCATTAATGTGTTTGCTGTTTGGAATATTTTGCTCAAAGTTGGTTCGGCTCAGTTGTAGTTTTGCCACAGCAAGTGGAAGTTTTGCTTCCTTTGCTAACAACTCTGCCAGTTTGTCTGGATTGGCTTTGGCCCATTTACGTGCCTGTTCATAGGCTTTAATCACAGCTTGAATGACTTCAGGACTTTGTTTGGCGAATTGCTCTTTGGTACTCAATACGCTGTAACTGTTAAAACCGACATTTCGATAGAGTAGTTTTGCACCAGATTGTACTTGGGCTGAAGCCATTAGGGGATCTAAACCAGCCCAGACATCGACTTGTCCACGTTCAAGTGCGGTTTTTCCATCGGGATGTTGTAAGTGTACCAGTTGGACATCCTTTTTATTCAAACCGGCAGTTTCAAGTGCCTGCAATGTGAAGAGGAAAGGGTCTGTCCCTTTGGTTGCTGCAATTTTTTTACCTTTTAAATCTTTTAGGCTTTTAATCGGGGAATTTTTTGCAACGACTAACGCCGTCCATTCAGGCTGACTTTGAATATATACGGTTTTAATCGGGCTACCATTGGCGCGGCTGAGTGCTGCAGCTAAACCTGCGGTTGAGGAAAAATCCACACTATCACTATTTAAATATTCAAGTGAACGGTTGCTGCCTTGGCTAAATACCCATTTAATTTGAGTTTGAGGCAACGCTTTTTCCAAAAGTTTTTGTTCCTTAACCACCAAACTGGTAGGCGCATAATAAGCATAATCCAGCTTAAGCGTATCCGGGATAGCGGCCAGGCTATAATGACTTGCCAAGCTCAGTGTAATTACACTGAGTATTTTAGTTTTAAAGCCAAAATTTTGCATATAAACCCCATTTATTAAATATTAGAACTATGTATGGGGCGAATAGTGCCAGTGAATAACGCGGCAAGACAAAAGAGTAATTTTTATAAAATTATCTTATTTCCAGATATGTTGAGTTTTGTTAAATAAGTTATTGAATATTATTGGATTTAATTTTATTTTTTCGATATTTCTGACTATATATTAAAAACATACATCGGCATGAATAAAAGTAAAATAAAAAGTATTTTAGAATGATGATTATAGAATGAAATTTCATTGTAATTGTTATGTAATTACAATAATGATGGGCGAATAAAAAAGCCGACTTATGCCGGTATTTTTATTGCACATTTAAATAGCCATTTCTTTAAATAATAGACGATTCAAATAGAAGGCTATTTAAACGAAGGCTGCTGCACATCTGCATCTTGTTTTTCAAATAAGGTATTACACATCAGTGCTGAAACCAGAGCGCAGACAAAAATAACCAGAATCAGTCCTAAACCACCCCAAGCGGCTAAAGCTCCAGTAATCGCAGAAACAAGCGCTCCTGTACCGAACTGCATTGAACCTAAAAGTGCAGAAGCCGTTCCTGTATGTTCATGTTGGTGCATTAAAGCGAGTTGACTGCCGGTAGGCATAATAAAACCGAGTAAGGTCACGGCAATAAACAGTCCAGCGCATACGATATACAAATTTTGATAGCCTATGCAAAGCAAGCTAAACAGTAAACCAATGACAATGAAGTAAGCCGTATTGACTAGACGATAGGTTTTTAAAGCGCCAAATTTTTGATGTAGTTTAGGATTAAAAATGGCTGCGGCAACCAGTCCTAAAGCATTGATGGCGAATAACACACTAAATTGTGTTGCAGTGAGTTTGTATTCAGTAATGAAAACACTTGCAGAACCGGCCAAGTATGCAAAGAAACCGGCTTGTGCAATACAAAGGGTCAGTGCATAAACAATAAATTTTCGATCAAAATAAATTTTAAAATAATGATGGAAAGTTTTAGAAAGTTTGAATGAAGCACTTTGTTCTTTAGAGCGTGTTTCTGGCAATAAGCTTGCACATGCAATGAAAACAATTGCAGCATAAACTGCTAAAAAGATGAAAATAGCACGCCATGATTCTAAATGGTGTAAACCATTACCAATCAGTGGAGCCAGTACTGGTGATAGGCCTAAAATAGCCAAAACCATCGACATCATTTTGCCCATCATCGGCCCATGATAGAGGTCTTTAATAATGGCAAAGGCAATCACCATACCAATTGAACCGCCCAAACCCTGGATTAAGCGTAAAAAGTGTAATTGCATCACTGATTCTGCAAAAGCACAACCGATCGAACCTAAAACAAAGATGCTTAGACCCAGATAAATCATCGGTTTACGACCAAATTTATCTGACAATGGGCCATAAAATAGCTGACCAAACATCAAGCCTAAGAAAAAAGTCATTAAACTGAGTTGAATCGCACCTTCTGTACAATTCAAAGATGCTGCCATAGCAGGAATACTGGGTAAATACATATCAATTCCGAGCGGACCAATAGTACTGAGTGCCGCAATGAGCAGCGGTGTGGTACGATTTGCAGAAGAAGTCATGAGTGCCTAAGATGCGATCTTTTTTTACAAGGTGCATATTAGGAACCAATGAGTTTCCTAAGTCAAGAAAACCTGATGAGTGAATTAAATGACGAAAATTGGTCGGCCATTGGTGATGCCAGTAGAAGATCGGTGTAAAGAAATTTATGCTGCTGCAGAAAAACTCTTTGGTGAAAAGGGTTTTGCAAACGTGACGATGGCTGAAATTGCGACTGCAACAGGAATGTCAAAAAAGACCTTATATGTGCATTTTTCCGATAAAAGAGAATTACTCAATTCACTGATCTCATCTTCATATCTGTGGTCGGAACAGACTGTTGATTTTAAAAATGAAGATAATCCTGTTAATGCCTTGAAACAGCATCTCAATATGATTGCTGAATATGTGCTATCTGAACGGCATTTGAAATTATGCCGTTTAGCGATTGCGGAAAACTATGGTTTGGAAGGGATGGCTGAAACCTTTTATCAAATGGGTATTGCAAATAGCCGGCAAAGTTTGATTGATTCGATTCAGCGTATTCCAGATGTACAGCATAAAGTGCAACTAGACGTGGGTTTGCTGGCAGATATGCTATTTGGCGCAGTGATTGGAAAGTTATTGATTGATACCTTAATGGGCGCTAAAAATACCCTGATTGATCTGCTACCGATTCAGCAAAAAATAGAGTTGATGGTCAATGCCATGTTTCAAGTAAATGAATAAAAAGAAATATTGTGTTGATGTGTATTAAAAATAGATCAAATTTACCCAAAGAAAAAGCGACTCACTGGAGTCGCTTTTTTGATTTATTTCAGATTTATACCGGGAAATCTTGCAAACAATCTGATATTTCTAATTGTGTAAGCGTGTCCGTTTCAAGGGCTAAACAAAGCGCCACAATTTTTGCAGTATCTGCAAGATATTGATCATCTTTTAAAGCTGTACCTGATTGTAAAGCTTGAATACGGTCAGCACTGATGTCGAGTGCCTGAGCTGATTCAATGGCATCGGCACGATTAAAAAAGCTGACGACAGCCTTTTGAAGTGCTGAATCAGAAGCATTTAAAATACCTTGATTCAATAGCTCATCAAATTGAGAAGTGTGAGTGTTGAGATAATGAGTAAAATTTTGCACTAAACTTTGCTCTAGTACATCAATCATTTTAAGCATGTCAGAACCTTTAATTTAAGGTGATTCCACGAGGAGGAGAACAGCAGGTTAAGCATAAAACTATGCTTTTAAATTGAGTGAAAAATAACCTATTTTGGAACTTTATGCAAACCTCTTTCGATGAATGGCGCATCGATTTTTTAAGCCAATGAAAACCTTAAAAATTTATTAAGTCATAATTTTAGCCTATGTAAATATAAGTCACTTATTGCTCTTTATGTTGACGATAAGCCCCCGGACTGACACCTGTCCATTTCTTGAAAGCACGATGAAATGCACTTGGATCATGAAAGCTTAATTCATCACTAATGTCTTGTAGGGTTTTGTTTGTTTTAGTGAGGAACTCAATTGCAGTATCACGTCGGATATCATTTTTTAATTGTTGATAACTGACACCTTCACTTTTTAAGCGTCTTTGAATGGTGGCATCCGACATATTTAAACGCTGTGCAATTTCATTGAGTTCTAACCATTCAGAAGGTGGAACATTCATTAAACGTTTACGTATTTGAGAGCTAATGGCATTCGGATTTTTAAAGCGTACCAATAGATTGTGTGGCGTTTGCTGAATGAACCGATACCACGATTGCATATCTTGCTTGATCTGAATGTTTAAATAATTGGCATCGAACTGAATGTAGTTTTCATTGCTATTGTACTGAATATTCTCACAAAATCGGACTTTATAGTCTTGATCATCTAGCGGAGCATCGCATTTGAGCTGAATTTGCTTCAGTAAAATTCTTTGCCCGCTTAACCAGCACATCAAGCCATGAATCAGCATTAAATAGGTGGCATAGCTGAACATTCTTTTGGTCTGCTTTTGCTCGTAAATCACGATATAAGCATAGTTTTCCTGAACAAATAACTGGCTCACAAAATCATCCAGAACCATATTTAAAAACTGCAAAATATGCTGAACTGCCTTTTCCAGTGTTTCGGCATGTATGACGGATTTTGATAAAAGCTTAAAACTGCCACGACGCATTGGATGGCTGTCCATGCCAAAAAACTCGTCATTCATGGCATCAGCCAGTTCGGTCCAAAGCTGAGCATATTGTGACACTGAAACACGTGCTTTACTGGATTGCATTAACTCAACAGGAATGCCTGATTTGAGTAGGATATTCTGTGTGTTCAATCCTTGATGATCGGCAGACAATAGTGCCTCATGCACAAGACTGATTGAGATTGTTCCCTTACTGTAGTTTAAATCTTGTTCATTCATGTACTGATGTCCATGTTCAGTTCATTTGTGCGATAGATTGGACTGTCCGAATCCATCATTCAGGATGCATTATTTGGAAATTGTACTCTAGCTTAACTGCATTTACTCTGCATCTTAAGTCGAGTGTTCATACAAAAAATTGACAGGAAAATAAAATGAAAATTCAAGGAAAAGTGTTTGTTGTGACCGGTGGTGCATCAGGTTTAGGTGCAGCCACAGCAACGTATTTGGTCGGTCAAGATGCAAAAGTCATCATGGTCGACATGAATCAAGAGCTTGGCTTGGAAATGCAACAGCGTTTAGGCGAGCACTCAGTATTTGTAAAACTGGATGTAACTGATGAGCACGCGGTAAAAGTATTTTTTGACAATGTTGAAAAAGAGTATGGCCAGTTAAATGGTCTGGTTAATTGTGCCGGAATCGCTCCATCTGCCAAAGTACTTGGACGTGATGGCATGCATGATTTTGCCATGTTCCAAAAAGTGTTGAATATTAATGTCAGCGGTACATTCAACATGATTCGTTTTGCTGCAAATTTAATAGCGAAATATGAATTAAAAGCAGGTGAAGAAGAACGAGGTGTCATTGTAAATACAGCTTCAGTTGCCGCATTTGATGGTCAGATTGGGCAGTCGGCTTATGCAGCATCGAAGGGTGCCGTGGTTGCCATGACTTTACCTTTGGCACGTGAGCTTGCACGTGAAGCCATTCGTGTAATGACCATCGCGCCCGGCATTATGGAAACACCTATGTTGAAAGGCATGCCACAAAATATTCAGGATGCTTTGGGGCAGATGGTGCCGTTTCCACCACGTTTAGCCAAACCGGAGGAGTTTGCACATTTGGTTGGGCATATTTTTGAAAATGCGTATTTGAATGGTGAAGTGATTCGTCTGGATGGCGCGATTCGTATGCAGCCTAAGTAAGTTTTAGATTTTTATAGAAAATGATGATCTGCACAGCTGCGAATTTTTAGTCAGATTTAAATAGCTTCGCATACGCGTTCATTTTCTTTTGAAGGATCAAAAGAAACAAAAATCCTTTTCGAAACTGAAGATACATCCTTGTATCTCAGTTTCACAGGCGACATCGATGTCGCCATCACGCACATCCAAATAATGTAAATATCAAACAACCTGAAATGAATAAAATAGATATAGAAAGGGAAGTTCAATGATTTTAAATGATGAACAAAAGATGGTTCAGGACATGTTGCGAAACTATTCGCAAAACAAGCTGAAACCAACCGCAGCAGAACGGGATAAAACAGCCAGATTTCCTGCACAAGAATTAAAAGAATTGGGTGAACTTGGTGCTTTAGGCATGACCGTGTCAGAACAATGGGGCGGTGCGGGCCTAGATTATGTATCACTCGTGGCAGCTTTAGAAGAAATTGCCGCAGGTGATGGGGCTATTTCTACCATTGTTAGTGTTCAAAACTCACTGCCTTGCGGGATTACCCAACGTTACGGTACGGAAGAACAGAAACAAAAATATCTAACCAAACTTGCGACAGGTGAATGGCTCGGATGCTTCTGTCTAACCGAACCTCAATCAGGTTCAGATGCAGGTGCACTTGAATGCAAGGCAGAACGTGATGGTGATTTTTGGGTGCTGAATGGTACCAAACAATTCATTACCACTGGTAAATACGCTCAAGTTGCGATTGTATTTGCTCTTACTGATAAAGCTGCAGGGAAAAAAGGCATTTCCTGTTTCATCGTACCGACAGATACTGAAGGTTATATCGTCTCGCGCCTTGAAGAAAAAATGGGACAACATTGTTCAGATACCGCAACCATCATCTTTGAAAATTGTCGAATTCCTGCCGAAAATTTGTTAGGCAAGGAAGGTGAAGGCTACAAAATTGCATTATCAAATCTGGAATCGGGTCGAATTGGTATTGCTGCACAATCAGTCGGCATGGCACGTTCGGCTTTGGATGCTGCGGTGGAATATGCCAATCAGCGTAAGGCTTTTGGTGTAGAGATTGTTCAACACCAAGCCGTGGCATTTCGCCTAGCAGATATGGCGACCCAGATTGAAGCCGCGCGTCAGCTTATTTTCCATGCTGCGACTTTAAAAGATGCAGGTTTACCGTGCTTAAAAGAGGCCTCAATGGCAAAACTGTTTGCATCCACCATGGCAGAACGCGTCTGTTCTGATGCGATTCAAATTCATGGTGGTTATGGCTATGTATCTGATTTTCCAGTAGAGCGAATTTACCGTGATGTACGGGTCAGCCAAATTTATGAAGGTGCATCGGACATTCAGCGTTTAGTCATTGCCCGTGAAGTCACTAAAATCTAAATAGCGATTCAACAGTGATTAAATTTTAGACTTTAGTGGGTGCTCAAATCCTGCATATTTTTTGATGGATTCGGAAATTGCAGGATGTCAGCAATCATGATTATCTAAATAAGCTATCTAAGTTAATCGTGAAGTAAAAAGATTAAAAATGTTGAACGAGTTTTGGCATTTTTAAGATGAGAACAATAAGCAAAATGGATCAAACAAGGCAGAAGCTTTGTTCATAAAATAACGGATGAGAGGTTGTCGCCATGAAGACACTACAACAAGCATATCAAGAGTTTAATTTTGATGATTTTCTCGCGGAACAACTGGTCGGTACAGCTCAGGCAGTCAATGCCTATGTTGAATGTTGTGAGCGTTATCTCGGTTTAAATAAAACAGCCCTAATCTGGGAAGGCAAAAATGGCGAATCTGCAGAGTGGTCATTTGAACAACTGGCAGAAGCATCTGGGAAATTGGCAAACTATTTTACTTCGCGTGGCTTAAAAGCAGGTGACTGTGTTGCAGGTTTATTGCCACGTACCCCTGAATTGCTAATTACGATTTTAGCGACATGGCGCATGGGTGCAATTTATCAACCACTTTTTACAGCGTTTGAGTCGAAAGCAATAGAACACAGAATTAATACTGCCAAAACCCAATTGATTGTGACCAATGCAGAACAACGTTCAAAACTGAATAGTGTCGCTGTCCCGCATATCTTAACAGTGCATCAAACCAATACATTAAGTCATCAGGATGATGATTTCTGGACAGAACTGACCAAGCAATCTTCAATTTTTGAACCTGTAATGAAAACTTTTGAAGATGATTTCCTGATGATGTTTACCTCGGGAACCACAGGTTTAGCAAAATCGGTTCCTGTTCCTTTAAAAGCTGTGCTGGCATTTAAAGGTTATATGACTTATGCAGTAGATTTGCGTGAACAAGATTCTTTCTGGAATCTGGCAGATCCGGGTTGGGCATATGGCTTGTATTACGGTATTACCGGACCTTTAAGCCTAGGTCATAGCATCATTATGGATGAACGTGCATTTAGTGTAGATAACGCCGTGCAAGTGATTCAGAAATATAAAGTCAGTAATTTAACCGGCTCACCAACGGCATTTCGGATGTTCTTTGGATTTAAAGAAAAATTTGATCCATCGATTAAAGAGCATTTGCGTGTGGTAAGTAGTGCAGGTGAGCCTTTAACCCCTGAAGTGATTCACTGGTTTAACCATGATTTAAATGTGAATATTTATGATCAATATGGACAGACTGAACTGGGGATGGTCATTGCCAATCATCATGCATTGGAACATGAAAAGAAAGTTGGATCAGCGGGTTATGCCATTCCGGGGCATCGCTTTGCAGTATTGAATAAAGATCATCAGGAAGTCGAAAAAGGCGGTATTGGAACACTTGCAATTGATAATTCACAATCACCATTGGCTTGGTTTAAAGGTTATGACGGACATAACCGTAAATCCTTTGTTGGTCATTATTATTTAACCGGTGATACGGTTAAGTTAAATGAGTTTGGTGGGGTAGATTTTATTGGTCGTGCTGACGATGTAATTACAACGTCAGGCTATCGTGTGGGGCCTTTCGATGTTGAAAGCACTTTGCTTGAATGCGAAGAAGTTTTGGAGTCGGCTGTGATTGGTAAGCCAGATCCAGAGCGCACTGAAGTGGTCAAAGCTTTTGTAGTACTCAAACCGAAATTTTCAGCTTCAGATGAATTAAGTCGTAAGCTTCAGGAATATGTACGCTCACGTTTATCAAAGCATGCTTATCCGAAGGAGATTGAATTTGTAGAAGGTTTACCTAAAACCTCAAGTGGTAAAATTCAACGTAATTTACTCAAGCAACAGGAAATTGCAAAAATGCAGGGAATTCAAAAGGTCAGTTAAACCATTTTTAAGATTTTAAAAGTTCCATGCTCTTGCACTCGAAAGGGTGCTTTTTTTATCTCGAAAATAAGTTCAGCAACGCTTTAAATCATGAAAAATAGAGATAGAGAATATTAAACTTTATTTTTTTATTTAAAATTAGTATCTTAAGTCTTTATTAGGGTGGGTGGAAATGAATAAAATATTATTTTTAAGTTTATTGGCTTTATGTGTGAGCACATCTGTAGAAGCAGGAAAAGGGCGTCAACCTTGTTCGGGGAAAAAAGGTGGTATTAGTCACTGTCAGGGAGCGAAATTTATTTGTCAGGATGGTTCAATGAGTGGATCTAAGAAAACTTGCAGATAAGGAGGTCTTATGGGATTAAATTTTCGTAAAAGTTTTAAAATTGCTCCAGGTGTTCGTTTAAATGTGGGGAAGAAAGGGATAAGTAGCGTTTCTGTAGGTGGTAAAGGTGCACGAATGAGTGTGGGCAAGAAAGGCACAAGAACTACTGTTAGTATACCTGGGACAGGACTTTCATATAGCTCACATCAATCATTTAAAAAAACCAATAAGTCGCAAGAGCAAAGAGAACAGCCTCAAACCTTATTTAATAATGATATGTCTCTACCTTTAAGTTATCAGAATGATAGCCGTGAGGTATCGATTGTACTTGGAATCGGAATTTTCTTTCTTCCATATATATTTTCTTGGTTTACGCTAAGACAAGGTTATACGACTTTGGCTAGAGTGGTCAGTTTTGGATGGATGATTTTATTAATTTTAATGATGAAGTCTTGATGTGTCCTACACTATAATGATTCTCTGTTTTTGGCTTTATTAAGCTTACATAGGATAACCAAGTGACCAACCCACTCGATATGGACTTAGAGTTAAGTGACGCAGAAATGCATCTTTATAGCCGTCAAATTCTTCTTGATGGCTGGGATATAGAAGCACAGGAAAAACTGAAACTTGCCAATGTTTTAATTGTCGGTTGTGGTGGAATCGGTTGTACCACAGCTGAACTTTTAGCTCGTGCGGGTGTAGGGCAAATTACCTTAATTGATGCCGACACGATTGAGATGAGTAATCTACAACGCCAAATAGCCTATGTAGAAGAAAATATTGGATTCTATAAATCTGAAATATTGGCTAAACGTTTAAAACAGATTAATCCGCATATTCGTGTTGAATCTAAAACAGTAAAACTGGATGAAAGCAATGCAGAACAACTTATTTCAAACCAAGATTTGGTTCTGGATGGCTGTGATAATTTCACGACACGTTATTTAGTCAATCAAGTCTGCAAGCAATTCAATGTACCTTTAATCAGTGCTTCTGCGATTGGTTTTCAAGGACAACTATTTATGGTTGAAGGGGAATCGGCCTGTTATGAATGCCTATTTCCCAAAGAACAACATGCCAATGAAAACCTGCGCTGTGCAGATTCAGGCGTATTAGCGACTACACCGAACGTCATGGCAAGCCTGCAAGCACATCATGCTTTATTGTATTTGGGTTTGGGTAAAACACCGCTTAAACAAAAACTGATGCTTTGGGATGGTTTAAGCATGAAACAACGCTTACTCGCTTTCGAAAAAGATACAGATTGTCCAATCTGTCAGGCAAGATAGTCCTGCAAACGAATATTTTTTTGCTACACTCACTACAATTTAATTCTACGCTGACATTATGAAAAACAATATCTGGTTAGATGGATTGCGTTCAGTTGCCCGTGTTGGGGAGACAGCTGTAATTGCAGCAAAAGCAGGCATTAAATACGCCACAGAAAAACCAAGTAACGCAAAACTGATGCGTGAAACTTTTGAATCATTGGGTTCAACCTATATTAAACTTGGGCAGTTTATTGCCAGTACACCTTCATTGTTTCCACGTGAATATGTTGAAGAATTTCAGGGCTGTTTAGATCAAACTCCATCTTTGCCATTTAGCTATGTGCAAGGGGTTTTGGCCTCTGAATTTGCAGGCAGAAATTTAGATGAAATCTTTGCTTCGATTGAGGAAAAACCATTAGCTTCAGCCTCTATTGCTCAAGTCCATGCGGCAAAACTGGTGACCGGTGAAGATGTGGTCATTAAAGTGCAAAAGCCGGGTGTAGAAACTATTCTCTATACCGACTTAAATGTCTTGCACTGGGCAACCAAAATTTTAGAAAAAGCGGTACCGAAAGTTAAATTTGCATCACTTGCCGATATCATTGATGAAATTAAAACCCGTATGGTGCGTGAAGTCGACTTTATTGAAGAAGCGCAAAACCTCGATGATTTCGTGAATTATCTGAATGTGACGAAAAACCAAAAAGCGACTGCACCAAAGGTTTATCATCAATATTCAACCCGTCGTGTTTTGACCATGCAACGCTTATATGGCGTGCCATTGACTGACTTTGATGTGGTAAAAAAGGTATCTAAAGATCCATCACAAGTTTTAATTACCGCCATGAATACCTGGTTCGGCAGCTTAATGATGTGTAATAGCTTCCATGCTGATTTACATGCAGGCAATCTGATGCTGCTTGAAGATGGTCGTGTGGGTTTTATCGATTTTGGTATTGTTGGTCAGCTTAATCCTGAAGTATGGACAGCTTGTATCGCATTTATGGATGCACTGCAAAAAACCGATTACAACTTGATGGCAGAAAACATGCTGAAAATGGGCATGACTGACAAGAAGATTGATACTCAAGTTTTAGCGGCTGACCTAGAACGTCTATTTAGTGGTGTATTACTTGCCGATCCGCAGGAATTGCTCACTTCAAACCCTGCGGATTTAAATGACATCATGATGGATATGGTTGGCGTAGGTGAGCGTCATGGTATTCGCTTCCCACGCGACTTTGCCTTGTTGTTTAAACAAATGCTGTATTTCGATCGCTTTATGCGCATCCTTGCACCGTATACCGATATTTATGCAGACCAAAGACTGCAAATGGTGCAAACTCTTGATCCGAATGTGTTGTTAAAAAACTAAGTTATTTCTAAGAAAATCCCCCTAAATCCCCCTTTATAAAAGAGGGACTTTTCCTTTTTAAAAGGGAAATTGGGAGGGATTAAAAAGTCAAAATCAGTTAGGGGTAAAAATATGGATGCAATTATCATTGAAGGTTTAAAGGTCGAAACAGTGGTGGGATGTTTCAATTGGGAACGTCAAATCATTCAGCCTTTAATGCTTGATATGACCATCCAGACCAGTTTGGAACAAGCCTCTAATTCTGATGAACTGGAACATACGCTGAATTATGCGGAAATTTGCGAAATTTCTGCCACTGTTATTCAAAAAGCACAGCCAAAATTGATTGAACATGCAGCAAAGCTTGTTCTAAATGCGCTTTTTACTACCTTTCCTGCGGTTGAATCGATTATGATTACGATCCGTAAGCCTGCCATTATCGCGCAAGCAAATTCTGTAGGAATTCGTCTTGAACGCCACCGAAACGATATTCGCCTTAGCTCTGGCGAGTAATTGTCATCCTGAACTCCATTTTAAGCAGGCATTTGCCCAGATTGCTGAAATTGGACAGGTTCAATTCTCTGAAATTTATTTAATTCCATGTCGCGATGGCGTTGGTGCAGATTATTGGAATGCTGCGTGTTTGCTCAAAAGTAAAATGAGCGTCGAAGAAATGACCTCTATCCTCAAAAAAATGGAAGATGATTCAGGCCGTGTACGTCCGTCGCATCAAATTTCTTTGGATGTGGATCTGATTGCATGGGGCGAAGACTTATCTCATATGCAATTTAATCCGAACAAATTACCTCTCGCAACTGATGTCAAAATTCCAATGCTAGATATTTGGCAGGGTGTTGAGTTTCAACACGAAAAGCATCAATTTCCAATTGTGCATTGGGTAGATTAACTTTTACTAAGTTCATCAGATGATAAATTTTAGTTTTTAAACAGCCTAAGCAAATTTTGACTTTAATCTAGAAGTATTATTCAAGTTGGCTCTAACAACAGAAAATATGGCAATAGCTGAGTATTGGTATAATTTGACTGATTAAAATTGTAAAAAAATGATCGAATTTTAGATTCGGAACGTGAAAAATCATTCAAAAAACCTGATCTGTAAGGATAGAACTTTTTTATTTGAATTAAATTAATGATTTATAAAAATAAAAAAGTATTTCGTATAAGCTGTATTATGTTGATTTTAAAATACTCAAAATGGCACTGATTTAACAATAGGAAAATTCTCAGCATATTTTGGAATGTTAGGCGATTGAAATTGAAAAAACCTTTATATCAGCTAATCTAAACTTTATAAAATAAATATGCTGCATTAACGCCACAAGAGTTTATTTATTAAACAATATCTATAAAAATTAATATCTTATAGTTTTTAGTTTGATTAATATATTTTTTAATAGATTGATAATGTGTTAAGTGAAAAAATATGCTAAGCCAGCAACATCATTTTTTAAAAAAATTTTCAATTAGTGATGCTGCGATAGCATATAAAAAACCTCGTTCTACCATACTTAAGCATATAAGAAATGGAGATTTCGAACTTGATTATAATAAGTTGATTGACTATAGCCAATTAGTTAAAAAATTTGGAGAACTTTCTTCTCCTATACGAGACGAAAGAGAGGAACAAATTCAAAAATTGAAAAGTGAAATTATATATTTAAAGAAACAGCTTGCTTTTTTAAAATATACTTCAATCTCAAAAAAACATAAATGTTTCAAGCTAAAAGAGTAAATTACATTCTTCTTGTATGTAGAAATTTACGAATGATTGGTTACTATCAGGCTTTTAAAAACTGGCTCGGTTTTTAGCTAATCTTGTACGCATATGCTCACAACAATTACAGCCCTTTGCGTCTAGGCGATCTGGGGTTTATTTCTTATGATGGGGACATAGAGAACAGGATGTTCCAAACAATAAAAAGAATAAAAAACAACATAAGGAATGTGCGGTACGACAGGAGTTATACCTAAGCAGCAAATACGAAAAAGCCCAACAGGATGTTGGGCTTTTTTATGCTTGATCAATTGTTGTGTAATGCAGGTTGCTGACAATCTTAACGATGGTAAACATAATCGATTATGTTCTCAGTGATGATTTTAAATTGAGTATTTTTAGGCATATAAAAACATTCATCTGCATAATCGCTGACACTGTCGATTGTGACTAATTTGAACCAGACACTTGTCTGAAACAATTTCTATGCGTTCAGCCACTAGGGTTTCAAATAGGCAGAGAAATCATTTTATTTTACTGATGAAATATAAATGCTTAAAAAAGCAACCAGATTTGTCTTGGCAATGAATAGTGATATGGCGAACATAGTAAAACTGTTATCAGACATATAAAAAAATGATGAACTGGACCGATCTCATCCAACACTATGGTTATTTTACCATTTTGATTGGCAGCTTCTTTGAAGGTGAAACTGTTCTGATGCTAGGAGCCTATGCTGTACATCAGCATGTCTTTAATTTCTGGTTATTAATTATTGTTGCGATGCTGGGTGGGTTTTTAGGTGATCAACTCTATTATCAGATCGGCAGGCACTATGGTATCGACTTTATTCAAAAAAAGCCGAGACTTGCGCAAAAGTTTGAGCAATCAAGCCAATTTATTGAACATTATCCTGTTTTGACTATTTTTTTGATGCGGTTTGCCTGGGGCTTGCGTACGATTTTACCCATTTCGATTGGGATTAAAGGCTATCCTTTATTGAAATATATGCTCGTGAATATTGCCGCCTGTTTTATTTGGGCATTTGTGGTTGTGAGTGTTGGCTTGCAGCTAAGCCATTGGTTGCATGTGTTCTGGCAGAAAATTTTACCTTATCATCAAGATTTTTATATTGTCGGCAGTGTAATTGCTTGTATTTTAATATTACGTATTGTTTACAGTATCTTTGTTTATTGCCGCCAAAAAAAAATAATTTAAAAACTGAATTTCAAAGTGCTGAGTAAAAAACAGCATAAAAAGCCCGCAATAATACGGGCGTTTAATCATTCAAAAACCAGTTAAATATAGTAACTGGTCTTGGTCATCAACTTGGAAATTGCCGTCATGGTAATACGCACAGGGGCAGGTAAATCGACACCGCCAGCATTTAACGCTGTATCTCTATGATGCAATTCATCTTCATTCATTTGCACAAGAATTTTACGCGAACGTTCATCTTGTTCAGGCAACTGTTTGATATGGTCTTGTAAATGCAGGCTGACTTGACGTTCAGTTTCGGCCACGAAACCTAGGCTGTATTTATCACCGGCAATTCCTGCAATTGCACCCATACCAAATGACAAACCGTACCAAACTGGATTGAATAAACTGGTATGGCTATCCAGTTCTTTTAAACGGTCTTCACACCAAGCCAAATGATCTTGTTCTTCAATCGCGGCTTGTTCCATTTCACGGCGTACATTAGGTAGTTTTGCAGTCAGCGCCTGACCATGATAAAGCGCTTGCGCACATACTTCACCACTGTGATTCACCCGCATTAAACCAGCAACATGACGCGCTTCACTGACACCGAGTTTGGTTTCAACAACACGGCCCGGATTTTCACGATGTGCAGCGGTCGTTCCCGGAACCAAACTGCGAAGCGCCTGGTCAAACGAATGAATAAATTTGTCGATACCGGTATATTGACGCATAAAATTAATCCTCTAAAGCTTGTTGTTGTGCTGCAAGCATCGGCTTGAGTTTAAACAAAAGCCATGTAGTGAAAATGGCGCTTAGAATAGCTGTAATACTGAAAAGTATTTTAATATCAATCTTGAATATACTTAAGATGATAATGGAAAATATAGCAGAGGATACCATGAATACGGCATTTAAGATGTTGTTTGCGGCCACCACACGCGCACGATGTGAGCGAGGAGAAAAGGCCTGCATCATGGCATATAAAGGTACAATGTAAAAACCGCCACTAATGCCGAGTAATGTCACGGCAAGCATGACATGGTAATAGCTCCAGCCTTGGGTAAAGACATCTTTCAAACCTAACATTTCACCGCTACGTTCAGGTACAAAAGCCAAACTTGCCGCCAGATAAAATGCAAAAACAGTTAAGCCGATTGCACCAATCGGTACCATCTTCAAATTAACTTCTATACCGCCAATTCTGCGGCACAATAATGAACCTACACCAATTCCGACAGAGAAAAAAGTTAACAGCAGACTGACTACATTTTCTGAGGCATGCAAGTTTTGTTGGGTCAGTTGTGGGATCTGGGTCAGATAGGTTGCGCCATAAAACCAGTACCAGGAATTACCTAATAAAATCAGAAAGATGATGGGTAAGCTTTTGGCATATTTTAAAGTCTGAAAGCTGGTTCTAAAAAAGTTCCAGTCAATTTTAATGTCGGGTGACGTTACATTTTGCTTTAATACAAAGCGACTGGATATATAGCCTAGAACAGCAATGGTGACCACAGTCAGGCTAATCCAGAAAAGATTGCCGTCTGAAGCAGAAATGACTGCACCACCTAAAATCATACCAATCAAAATGGCCATTGATGTGCCGGACTGAAACAAGGCATTTCCGGACATAAGCTCATTAGGCTTTAAAATTTCAGGTAAAATAGCGTATTTAATTGGCCCAAAGAAGGTCGAATGCACACCCATTAAAAATAAAGCCAACAATAATAGCCATAAATGACCCAGTAAAAAGCCAGCAGAGCCAATCAACATGATCACAATTTCAAGTATTTTAATGCCTCGTACCAATTGTGAACGTTCGTATTTATCTGCGATTTGTCCGGCTGTCGCAGAGAAAATAAAATAGGGTAAAATAAACAATAAGGCCGCAAGATTATTCAGTGTACTTACACTGGCACTTTGTTGATTGATCCAACCATAAGTAATGACTAGTAATAACGATTGTTTATAGACATTGTCATTCAGTGCACCGAAAAATTGAGTGACAAACATCGGTAAAAACCGACGTGTGCCTAAAAGATGTTCATTTTTTTCCATGGTTTATGGGCTTCATTAAGTTTTATTAAGAAATGTGAGCATTTGGTAAAACACTATAAAAAATCATGTATTATGTTTTAAACCTATACTTTAGTGAAAATTCCAATAGATTTGAGTTTGTTAGCAAGCGGTTATTGGGCATTTCCATTACAAATATTATATTAGTTTAGAGTTCTTTATGCTTTCAAAACTGAATTTTAAAAAGTCGACTCTTACACTAAGTGTCAATTCCTTCATAGCGTGGGATGATCAGCATAAACGATTTTGTTTAAGTCTCTTTTTAACATTACTGGCACAACAAGGTTTTGCACAAGTTGCACAGCCTGATACAACGGTCACTCAAACAGAATTTGAACAACAACTCAAGAGTGAAGCTGTTAAACAAGGTATGGGCAGTGCCGAAGAAATAGAAAAAATTGAGAACTTTCAAGAAAATCAAGCTGAACCTGATAGTTTGCAAATGCTGCAACAACAAGAACAGGCAGGACAAACTTTTGAAGAATTTAAGCCGATTGAATTTGAAGACTTAGAAGAACTGCCTATTGAGCCAGTCAGCCAGGCAATGGCAGACGAAATTTTTCGTGAGGCTGAAAATGCAAAAAATCAAGCACAGCAATATCGTGCAGGACAAGTTACAGAAGTTGTAGTTTCTGACGCAACGCAGCAAGAACTGGTTGAAATTAATCAGGCGCCGGTGAATGTCGATCAATTGATGTCGAGCATTCAAGACGATAGCAAAATTGTGGTTGAAGCCAATGAGGCGGGTAGAACCTTACCTGAAATTAAGCCAGCGGATGAAGTTGAAGAACCAAATTTCTTTAAACGCTGGCTCTATAAAATACGACCACCACGTCAATTGAATACTGCGAAAGTTGCGCGTATTAGTGCGGATGTCGTATTCACCTCAGCTCAAAACAGCAGTGATGTTTCAAACAAAGCTTATGCTCAAGCACTGGAAAATCTCCAAACCAATCTTAAAGGGAAGCTTTCCAGTTTTACTCAGGAATCCTTTAGTGATTTTCCCTCGGCGCTGCCACAATTAAGAACAATGTCTAATCAGGCAGCGCAGGCGGTAGGTTTCTATAATGCTACCTTTAAATTTGAAAAACTCAGTGAAAACCGTGTTCGCGTCAGGGTAACACCGAATGAACCGGTACAAATTAAAGAACAGAATGTTGAATTTAGTGGTGCAGGTGAAAAACAGGCACAGTTCCAGGTCATCAGTGTATTACCCGATCAAGATGTCGGTGATATTTTCAACCATGGTTTATATGAACAAACCAAAACACGAATTAATGATGCAGCGAATAACAATGGTTACTTTGATGGATTTTGGCGTTTACATGATGTAAAAGTTGCTCAACCGCAAAATACTGCAGATATAAATTTACGTTATGAAACAGGTGATCGCTATAAATTGGGACCTGTGGAATTTCGGATGAGTGATCCATCGAAACCCTTACCAATGGACTTGGATGTATTGCAAAGTATGGTGTCATGGGAAGATGGTGCAGATTATGCTTTTTGGCGTGTTAACGGTTTAGCCAATAACTTAACCAACTCACGTTATTTTAATTACACTTTGGTGGATGCTGTACGCCCCGATCCAATTGAAAAGCCGTTAGAACTTCCACCAGATATTCAGGCATTGGTAGATCAGCAAAAAATATCAGAAAATGAAGCGAGTGTTCAGGACAAAAAGCAAGTCACTTCTTCAAAGGAAGTCACTCAATCAGTTGTGGATGAGTCACAATTCGCAGGTAAAGCAGATACAGAAGGCGATCAAAATCTGCGTCAAATGCGTGTAGAACAGGAAATCAAACAATCTGAAGAAGAGCGCTTAAAAGCTCAAGCACGTGAAGAAAAGAAAATTCCAGTGATTGTGACTTTAAATGCCGACCGTTTAAATAGTGCCGAAGTCGGTGCCGGTTATGGTAGCGATACCGGTGCACGTGTCCGTGGTCAGTATCGCCGTGCCATTGTAAACCGCCGTGGGCATTCATTTGATGCCAACGTAGAATTATCTCAAATTCGTCAGTCGATTGATGGTCGTTATAATATTCCCTATAAGCATCCACTGAATGACTATATCAGTCTGGTGGGCGGTTATGAGCGTGAAGAACGTGATGACGTTGCACAAGGCAATGGATTGATGATTGAATCTGCTGTCGCGGGTGTGGATAGAATTATCAAAAGACCACGCGGAAGCTGGCAACATACTTTCGGTTTGCGTTATCGTTTAGATCGTATTACACAAGATGGTGTGCTAGATTCTGAAGAAATTCCGGATGCATTTTTAGCGAATCCAAATGAGCAGCAACAATCCTTATTATTTGGTTATGAGGTTGCTCGTACCACCAGTGATAAGCGGGTCAACCCAGGCAAAGGCTTTAGACAAACCTATAAAATGGAACTTGGCAGTGAAACCTTATTGTCCGATGCCGATATGGCTATTGTGAATGCGGGTTGGCGTTTTATTTATTCATTAGGTGAAAATGATAACCATCAGTTTGTGGGGCGTGGTGATTTAGGTTATATCTTTACAGAAGATTTTACTAAAGTTCCTTATAACCTGCGTTATTTTACCGGCGGTGACCAAACTGTTCGTGGTTTTGACTATAAAAGTTTATCGCCTGAAGAAAATGGATTTAAAATTGGCGGGCAAGCTTTAGCAGTAGGTTCCTTAGAATATAACTATCAATTTAAAGAAGGCTGGCGCGCAGCCGTGTTTAGTGATGTGGGGAATGCATACGACAAAGATTTTAATACACCCACCGCATATAGTGTCGGTTTAGGGCTTCGTTGGGCATCGCCAATTGGTCCAATTCGTGTCGATGTGGCTTCAGGTATTTCTGATGACGATCATCCGATCCGTATCCATTTCTTTATTGGTTCACAATTATAAATTTTAGGTTTTAGAGAGCATTATGGCTGAAGTAGAACAGCAACCAGAGACGGAAACCCCTCGACCAAAAAAACGTCGTATTTTGAGGAGTGTGCTATTCACACTGCTCATTGTGTTGGTTCTGCTTATTGCTTCCTTCGCTGTCATGTTTACCACAGACAAAGGTAGTAAATTCTTACTGGATCGTGTTTTACAAAGCCAAAAAATTATTCATTATGAATATGAAAGCGGTAATCTTTTACACGGCATTATTCTAAAAAACATCCTGGTCAGCTTAAAACCGGTAGACGTTAAAATTGATCGTGCCGATGTGACTTTAGGTTGGCGCGCCATCTTAAAAAAAGAAATTCATTTGAATCGTGCCGATGTACGTAATCTGCAAATTATCACCAAAAATCCACCGAGTGATGAACCTTTTAAATTCAATGAAATCCGTTTACCCTTTGTTTTGCGCTTAGATACGGCTGATGTAGATCATCTGCTGATTAAAACTTCATCTGCCAGCGTCAAATTTAATGATATTCACTTAAATAATGCACTTTGGTCAGGAACAGAACTCAAGTTTGAAGATTCCCGCATGGATATGGGATATCTGTCGGTAAAAAATGCGACTGGAGATATGAAGTTTGAAGGGAAATATCCTTTAAATGCAGTCGGTGATCTGAATATACCGTCATTGAATAAAAGCCTGAACATTCATGATATTAAAGTGGTGGCTAAAGGTTCTTTAGATACCATTCAAGCAGGTGTGGCAACCAATACGCCTGATCTGTTAACCGGTTGGGTGGTGCTACATCCGGTGCGCAAACATGTTCCGATGTTTGGTGAATTGCAGTTTAAGAAATATCACTGGCCATTAATAACTGAGCAAAAACTGTTTACTAAAAATGGTGTGGCGAAATTTAATGGTGATATAGAACGCTTAAATATCGATGTTGCAACGGATTTAAGTGGTAAAAATATTCCACAAGGACAATATAACGGTAGCATGCATACCGATTTGGTCCATCAGCTGGATATTACCAATTTAAATGGTCAGCTCATGAGTGGCGCCGTGAATGTCGCAGGCGTGGTGAGCTGGAAAGACCATGTCACTTGGGATATGAATGGTCGCCTGGACAAAATTAGTCCTAAAGACAAACTGATTCCACAAGTGGTAAAAGATTTTCTGCCGCCAAGCCTGGATGGCAAAATTGCTTCTAAAGGTAGGCTCGAAAAAGGCCTGCATTTGACAGGATTGGTTGATTTTGACCGTTATGAAACCTGGAACCTCAAACTCGATCAAGATGATCAGAAAGGTAAAAAACCAAATCCGATGCTGCTGGATATTGCCTGGAAAAATATTGACCGCGCCGTACCCTATGTAGGCTGGTTAAGCAGTAAATCAGGTGATGTTCAGCTGGCATTGGTAGAAGGTAAACAGGATATTCATGTCGCAACTGCAGTGTCTAAACATGATAAGGGCATATTGCCCGAAGGCCTATATAAAGCACAGCTTAATCTTAAAAATAATAATTTAAATGTACCAAGTTTTAGCTACGTGGCAGGCAAAGGCAGCTTAAACGGAACTGCAAAAGTCGAGTTGCCGACTGAAAAACGTCAATTAAAATGGAATACCATTGTTAATGCCAAAGATTTTAATCCGCAAACGGTCGTAGAGGCTGCACCGGTTAACTTATTGAATGGTCAAGTTAAAGCCAATGGTTTTGCAAAACCAAATCAGCAGATTATTCATTTAGATGCCATTAACTTGACCGGTCGTCTGGCACAGCAAAATAACAATGAAACCGTTCGCTTAACTGGACGGAGTACCGCAGCCATTTTATTCAACAATCAAAAATCAGGTGGAGCGTTTAAAAGTTTTGCTGTGAATTATGATGGTGCCCTGAATGCAAGCAATATTCAGGCAAGTGAAGGCTTACTCAAGTTTAAAGTTTCAGGTACACCTGAATTGATCAAAATTGCTGAATTACAGCATTCAGGGATTGCAGGGAAAATTTTTGCCAGTGGTTTGGTCAATCTTAAAAATGGTATTGGCTGGAATGTAAATGCATCCTTGGTTCGATTTAAACCACATTATTTTGTCTCATCTGTACGTGGTGAACTCTCTGGTAATGTGAAAACTGAAGGGGTGTGGTCAGACACCTTAAAACGCATTAATATCGAAAAATTAAATTTGGCCGGAATCATTAATAATAAACCTGTTCGCGGAACAGGAAATCTGGCGATGGTCATTGATTCAAATCAGAAAGGCTTTTTGCCCAAACAGTTTGAAGCGAATAACTTGTATCTGTCCTATGCAAAAAACCAGATTCAAGCCACAGGTAATGCGCAAAATTTAAGATTAAAAATTAATGCACCTGCCTTGTATGAAATTTATGGTGGACTCAAGGGGCGTGCTTATGGCTATTTAAATGTGCAATCACAACCACGCTTGCAAGCCACTGCAAATCTGGCGGTCGATAACTTTGGTTTTAATAATTTATTCAGTGTTAAAAAATTACGGGTACAAGGTGAGTTGCCGACTTCGGAACTGACGCCAACGCTGATGACTGCGAAAATGGAAAGTTTGCGTAGTGGTGCGCGTGAGATTCAGCAAGGTGAAATTTCACTGGCAGGTACCCGTAAAGCCCACATATTGAAAGTTCAGGCAGAAAACAGAATTTCCAAATTTTATGTGCAATTGGCGGGTGGCTTTAATGCACAGAATGATTGGCTGGGGCAAATCCAGAAAGGTGATTTTGACTCTTTACGTGCCCGATTAGTGCAACGTCAAAATGCCTCGGTCATTTACAGTTCTGCAAAATCTGAATTATTTGTTGGTGCGCATTGCTGGTCGAGTCAGCAAAGCCAATTGTGTTTTGATCAACCGATTCGTGTCAGCAAGACCAAAGGTAATGTGTCCTTTATTACCCAAAATGTCGATTTAAATGACTTCGCTGCATTTATGCCTGAAGGTTTAGCAATTACCGGTAAAGTGAATGGTTATGCAAAAGCTGCATGGGCGCAAGGTGCCAAACCGAAAATTGATGCAAGACTGGTATCGCGCAGTGGTGTTATTGGCTTGGCAGCTGAAGATCCGCAAGATGTCGGTTCTACATTAAAGTATAACGAAATTGGCTTAATTGCGAAAAGTGTAGCCGAAGGTTTACAAGTTCGTTTAGATGTAAAAACCCCTGACATTGGTACTGGTTATGCCAATGTCATTATTGATCCTTATAAAGACAGCAAACCCATGCGCGGTGAAGTTGCCTTTGACCAGGTGCAACTCAAAGTCTTTAAGCCTTTTATTCAAGATGTTCGATCACTCGCAGGAACCTTGTCTTTTGCAGGGAAAATAACAGGAACACTGACTGAGCCTTTATTTAATGGTGAAATGCGCCTGAAAGATGGTGCCATCAGCATGATTTCATTACCTGTGAACCTAAGTAATATCCAGGTTTATTCATCTATTCGACAAGATCATGCCAGTATTAACGGAGCATTTAATAGTGGTCAAGGCGTAGGTGCATTAACGGGTAATGTAGACTGGAAAAATGATCCACGTATTCAGTTGCATTTAAAAGGTGAAAATTTACTGATTCGCCAAGCGCCATTGATTACCGCTGTGGTTACACCAGATTTAAGCTTGGATGTTTTGCCATTCAAGAAAAAACTAACCTTAAGTGGTAAGGTTGAAGTACCGCGGGCCTTAATTTCTATGCCTGAAGCTTCGGCACCCGTGATTAATGTGTCAACGGATGTACGTATTGTGCATGAAGGGCAAGATCAGCTCGCCATATTGCGAGCGGCCCGACCATGGGATATTCGTGCAGATGTCATGGTAAATCTAGGCAATCAAGTGATTTTCCAAGGTTTTGATAGCCGTATTCCAATGATTGGACGTTTATATTTATCACAACGTGGACTTGAAACAGCAATGCGTGCCAATGGTGCAATTGGTGTCAGCCAACGTGTGAAAATTGAAGCGTATGGACAAAGTCTGGATTTGAACCGTGCGATTGCTCGTTTTAATGGTCCTTTATATAACCCAACTTTAGACATTGATGCCAATAAGAGCGTGCAAGGTAGTACGGTTGGTGTGCGGGTTACCGGAACTGCAACCAGTCCAAATATTCAGGTCTATAACGATGCTGGTTTGTCTGAACAGGAAGCGTTAAATGCAATACTCACTGGTCGTATTAATGAAGGTACCAGTGGTATTAGTCAAACAGAAGGCTTTAAGTCCGATGTAAATAATACCATTGCCGCTGCCGGTATCAGTATGGGCTTGGGTGGTACACGTGCCTTGACCAATCAGATTGGACGTACCTTTGGCTTAAGTGGCTTGGCGTTAGATGCTCAAGGAACCGGTGATGATACCCAAGTCAGTGTGACGGGTTATATTACGCCTGATCTGTTTATTCGTTACGGTGTAGGTGTGTTTACACCCGTGAATAAATTGACTTTACGTTATCAAATGAATAAACGTTTGTATTTGGAAGCGAGCCAATCCTTAGAGCGAGCTGTTGATTTGTTCTATAACTGGCGGTTTTAAAACTGATAATTATAAGAATTCCCCTATGTTGTTTAATACCGCCTTCGGGCGGTTTTTATATGATAGAAGACGTTGTTTTTATTTGCTTTTAAGATACCTGGTAAGTTGCTCATTGCTATGGATGATCAACTTCCCATTTTATCTAAGTATGACGAATTATAAGAATGGGTCATTATCTAGTTTTTTACCTTTCAAGAAAATAAGAGTAGAAGTAAGAATCCGTAGAATTCCGGCACCTAAAACAAAAGTGTCAGCTAAATAAATTCCTGCCACGAAATCAATCAAGCCGATGAGTAAAAAACATATAAACAAAACTAGGCAGTAGATACAACTCATAATAATCCCCGTTCAATAAAATTGAAGGGATCGATCGTGATCTTAAATGATTTGGGGTGGGATTAAGAATATGAATTATTTGAATGATTAAACATACTATTTACGAATAGAATGTTTTTGCAAGATTGAAGTATAAAAGCGTGAGCTAGAAAAGTGAAAAATCTAAAAGGGTAGAGGGATAATCGGGTTTTATTTATTGATAGAAAAAGTATTTTTATAAAGCCCAGATGTGCAAAAGCGAGAGTGAACTCTCGCTTTTTAATCTTAAACTATCTTACTGATGTAAGAATAATTTTAGAATTATAGTGCTACGATGTTTACAGCATTCGGGCCTTTTTGACCTTGAGTGATGCTGAATTCAACTTGTTGGCCTTCAGCCAAAGTTTTGAAACCAGAGTTAGCGATTTCGCTGAAATGAGCAAAAACGTCAGGACCGTTTTCTTGTTGAATAAAACCGAAACCTTTAGTTTCGTTGAACCACTTAACAGTACCTTTAACAGTATTAGACATAATACAATCCTATAAACTTTAATATTTTTGGTTTAATAAAAAACCGGGTGTTAACTTGAAAATATGAATGGAACTTTAAATCTGAAAAACGAAGGATTATGACTAAAACTGCGAAATACAAAAAGATTTACCAGAACAAAACTATTTTTCTAGTTGAGATAAAGAATACAGGTATATTTAAGAATGTGCAAGTTAATATTTACCTATTGATGCTTTTTATGCCGTGTATTTGTAAGTAAATAATTATTTTTAGTAAATCAATAATTTATCTTTTGATTCTGGTGATCTTTTTATCGAGCTAAAGTCATGGTTGGATTCTATTTCATAGTTTTAAAATACTTTATTCTAGAATATGGCTTAAATTATTCTAGATTGGTTATCTTACGCATTAAAAAAATACCTACCTCTATCTACATACTGACTTTAAGCAGTCCTTATTATTATATTTTCATGGGTCTTATGATTGTGAATTTAGAACTTAAACAGGGCAATGAATGCCTAAATGCGTTATTTTTCAATTAAAATTGAATAAAGTTTGCTTTGTTATGCTTTAGGGCGTATAAAGCTAACTCGTTGATGCGGGATGGAGCAGTCTGGTAGCTCGTCGGGCTCATAACCCGAAGGTCGTTGGTTCAAATCCAGCTCCCGCTACCAACGAAAGAATAAAAGAGTTTATAGCCTAATCTACACAGATTAGGCTTTTTTTATGCCTTTCATTTAAGTCCAAACTCGGATTTTTTCTTATATAAAGGATGCATTATTTCGTATTTTCCTTAACTTTGATTATGATAGAGGCAATAGGAGAAGGTTCATGAATAAGTTATTCACTTTAATGGTGTTGGTTGCTTTGGTGGGTTGTGCTGAAAAAAAACCATTAACTGCTGAAGAGCAGTGGAAAGGCTATTGTACAAGTGTGGGAAATGCTGCAAATACAATTATGTATGACCGTCAAAATGCAATTGATAAAGCAGCTGCATTAGAACATGCCAGTAAAATTGAAGATGAAACCACAAAAACATTCATCTTGGATATTATTGAACAAGTTTATGCGTTTCCATTAGCTGAAATTACTGCAGACCCACAAGCAAGCCGTGATCAATTCAAGCAAAAAATCACAGATAAATGTATCGCGACTCCGCACGATAAAATGCCAGACTACAAACCGTTCTAAAGAACGGTTTTTTTATATTTATCATTATTTAAACTTCTAAAAATAGCCTAAGCATAGTCAGCATAAATTGTGACATTTGAGTAAATCATAAATATAGAAAAGCTTATATAAATAGTGAATAATGAAAATAACTACAAAAAAACCAAGGAGCGCTATATGGACGTTGTGGGTTATCTACATAATGCAGACCTGCTCTTAGAGGATGAACAGGGTGTTGTGGTGATGGGCGGAAGTCACTACGTACTCAGTTTGGGCGATAAAGTCTATCTTCGGCATATGATTGATCAAGAAACGAAGCTTTATCAGGTTCATATTTCATTTGCCAGCGCAGAGCATGCTATGCTTCATGAGGATGAAATTCAGGTTAAATTTGAAGGTTGTCGCGATGATTTACGTGAATATATGAACGCAACGACAGTCCACTAAGGTTGAATGTTTTTCTTTTTAAAAAAAGGGCAACATTAGGTTGCCTTTTTTATGTATGAGTTTCAGTCAAAAGTTAATTATTATTATCATTAAGGGTGTACATTGGGGTGGATTTGATTATTGAGTGATCAATATGGGCATCATTTAGATACTAAATAACGGACATCATAAAGAAACACTCTACTTGCATTAACTTTTAACTGGAATTTTAGTAAAATTTTGCAGTCCATATTATTTGTGAAGCTTTATAGAAGCTGGAATTCACAGGTAATTTTTTAAAAAAGAGGAATAACACCGTGCTAGAAGCTTACCGCCAACACGTTGAAGAACGTGCCGCACTCGGAGTCCCACCGAAGCCACTTGACGATGCTCAAACAGCTGACTTGGTTGAACTATTAAAAAATCCCCCAGCTGGTGAAGAGGCATTTTTAGTTGATTTGCTAGAAAACCGTGTTCCTGCAGGTGTTGACCAAGCTGCTTATGTTAAAGCTGCTTTCTTGGCTGCTTTGGCAAAAGGTGAAGCAACTTCTCCACTCATTTCTAAAGAACGTGCGGTTTACTTGCTAGGTACTATGCTTGGTGGTTATAACGTTGCGCCTTTAGTTGCATTGCTTGACGATGCTGAACTTTCTGCACTTGCTGCTGAAGCGTTGAAAAAAACTCTTCTTGTATTTGATGCGTTCCATGACGTTGCAGATAAAGCGAAAGCGGGTAATGCAAACGCTCAAGCAGTTATGCAGTCTTGGGCTGATGCTGAATGGTTCACTACACGTCCAGATGTTCCATCTGAAATTAAATTGACAGTTTTCAAAGTAACTGGCGAAACAAATACAGATGACTTGTCTCCAGCTCAAGACGCTTGGAGCCGTCCAGACATCCCATTACACGCGAATGCGATGTTGAAAAACGAACGTGATGGTATCAACCCTGAAAAACCAGGTGAAGTTGGTCCATTAAACCAAATTAAAGCGCTTATCGCGAAAGGCAACCAAGTTGCTTACGTAGGTGACGTTGTTGGTACGGGTTCATCTCGTAAATCTGCAACTAACTCTGTACTTTGGTTCTTTGGTGATGACATCCCGCACATCCCGAACAAAAAAGATGGTGGTTACTGCCTAGGTTCTAAAATCGCGCCAATTTTCTTCAACACTATGGAAGATGCTGGTGCGTTACCGATCGAGATCGATGTTGCTAACA
Source organism: Acinetobacter terrae (assembly GCF_002135195.1). Lineage (NCBI taxonomy): Bacteria > Pseudomonadati > Pseudomonadota > Gammaproteobacteria > Moraxellales > Moraxellaceae > Acinetobacter > Acinetobacter terrae. Next base: position 17,895 of record NZ_NEGF01000017.1, on the reverse strand, counting down.
TGAACATGGGCGATGAAATCGTTCTTAAAATTGATCATGCTGCTGCAAAAGTTACTGCGTCTAAAGACGGTGCTGTAATCGCTGAATCTGACCTTAAAACTCCAGTACTTCTTGACGAAGTTCGTGCCGGTGGCCGTATCAACTTAATCGTTGGTCGTGGCTTAACCACTAAAGCACGTGAAGCTTTAGGTCTGCCTGTATCTACTTTGTTCCGTGTTCCTGTTCAACCTGCTGCAACTGGCAAAGGTTTCACTCAAGCACAGAAAATGGTAGGTCGCGCTTGTGGTCTTCCTGAAGGTCAAGGCGTACTTCCAGGTACTTACTGTGAACCACGCATGACAACTGTAGGTTCGCAAGATACTACAGGTCCTATGACTCGTGACGAATTGAAAGACTTGGCTTGCCTAGGTTTCTCTGCTGACCTTGTTATGCAATCTTTCTGTCATACAGCTGCGTATCCAAAACCAATTGACGTTCAAATGCAACACTCGCTTCCTGATTTCATCATGAACCGTGGTGGTGTGTCTTTACGCCCAGGTGACGGTATTATTCACTCTTGGTTAAACCGTATGCTTCTTCCGGATACCGTTGGTACTGGTGGTGACTCGCATACTCGTTTCCCAATTGGTATTTCATTCCCAGCGGGTTCTGGTCTTGTAGCGTTTGCTGCTGCTACTGGTGTTATGCCATTAGACATGCCTGAATCTGTTCTTGTTAAGTTCAAAGGTAAAATGCAGCCTGGTATCACTCTACGTGACCTAGTACATGCTATTCCTTACTACGCGATTCAAGCGGGTGACTTAACTGTAGAGAAGAAAGGTAAGAAAAACATCTTCTCTGGTCGTATCCTTGAGATCGACTTAACAGAAATGGAAACTGACCTGACTGTTGAGCAAGCATTCGAACTTTCTGATGCTTCTGCTGAACGTTCAGCTGCTGGTTGTTCTATCACGCTTTCTGAAGAGAAAGTTGCTGAATACCTTAAATCAAACATTACGATGTTGAAATGGATGATTTCTGAAGGTTATGGCGATGCGCGTACAATGGCTCGTCGTGTTGAGAACATGGAAAAATGGTTGGCTAACCCAAGCCTTCTTAAAGCTGATGCTGACGCTGAATACACTAAAGTGTACGAAATCGATCTGGCTGACATCAAAGAACCTGTTCTTTGCTGCCCGAACGATCCAGATGACGCGAAATTACTTTCTGACGTTCAAGGCGTGAAAATTGACGAAGTATTCGTTGGTTCATGTATGACGAACATCGGTCACTTCCGCGCAACTGGTAAGTTACTTGAGAAAGTTCCTGGTGGCGTACTTTCAACTCGTTTGTGGATTGCTCCACCTACGCGTATGGACGAACGTCAATTGATGGAAGAAGGTTTCTATAACATTTATGGTAAAGCTGGCGCGCGTACTGAAATGCCAGGTTGTTCATTATGTATGGGTAACCAAGCACGTGTAGCGCCGAACACTACTTGTGTATCGACTTCTACTCGTAACTTCCCGAACCGTCTAGGTCAAGGTGCTAACGTTTACTTAGCTTCTGCTGAACTTGCATCTGTTGCTGCTGTACTTGGTAAATTACCAACTCCAGAAGAATACCAACAATATGCAGCTCAAATTGACAGCATGTCAGCTGACATCTATCAATACTTAAGCTTCGACAAAATGAGCGACTATACTGACGCTGCTGCGAATGTTGATACTAAGAAAATTGCTGCTGCTCAATTAAGCTAATTTATTGAAAAATAAATTAAATTGAGTTAAAAATAAGGGCTGATTAATCAGCCCTTATTTTTTAGATTTATGCCGAAAATATTATTTGAAAGACTAATGAGTGACAAACCAAATTATTGGTTGACATATATACTATGCTTTTTTAGTTTTTTAGGATGTATAGGTATCTTAATAGGTATTTATATGTTTATAGAATACTCAGGGTTTGAAAAAAAAGAATATTATATTGAGAATCTTGGATATTTAGGGAGTTATTTTTCGGGTTTAACAAGTTTTTTTATTTTGTTCTTAACTGTACTTGCAGTGTACTTTTCTAATAAAACATATAAGAAAGAGGGCTTGAGAGTTAAGCAACAACGATTTGAAGATCATTTTTTTCATCTTTTACAAGTTCATCGTGAAAATGTTAAAAATATAGAGATCAATACAATTACAGGTAAGGAAATAAAAGGTGTAAAAGCAATTCTCTGGATGTTTAGAGAGTTAATGCTAATTTTGGAGTTAATTAATAATAAGCATACAGAAGAATTCAATAATATTGGGCGTTCAATATTTTCTTTGAAAAGACAGCAAGTTTTTTTTAAAGAAAAACTAGAAAATAAATATTTAGTTGAAATTTCTTTTTATTGTTTTTTTATTGGAGCAGGTAAGCGTTCAAATAGAACGCTGAAATATTATTTAGATTCTAGATTTGGAGATAAGTTGTATGTTTCTAATGTCGTAGATTTTCTCTCAAACAATATAATTCGTGAAAAAATTCGTAAGAAAAAAGATTTTCCTTACAAATTATTTGGAGGTCATCAGACACGTTTAGGACATTATTATCGTCATTTGTTTCATACAATAAAAATGATTGATAGCTATCAAGAGGGAGAAGAGAATGATGAAATATATAAAGATTATGTAAGGAAACTAAGAATTCAACTGAATACGTACGAACAAGCATTACTTATTGTAAATAGCTTAAGTGTTTTTGGTAAAGAGTGGGAACAATATATTTGGAAATATAAGCTTGTAAAAAATCTTCCTAAAGATTTTTATGATAAAGAAAAAGAGCTAGATTTAGAGAAAATTATTAAGGATATTTCTTTTAATTATAATGCAGAAGGTAATAAATACTTTGAATATGAAGAACAAATAATTGAAAAGCTTTAATAATAATTACTATAGCTTTTCAAAGTTGGATTTTATTATTTGTTAGGCTTTACAGTTTAAGCAATAAATCGTTTAATCCCCACATTGAAAAATGATTTAAAAGTTGATGTAACAAAATGGCTAAACAGTTGCGGTTTTTATGTATTGGCGGATTTTTAAATGGATCAGCCGTGAAAGATCAAGGCGAAAGCTTTGAATGTGTTGAGAAGTCAAAAAAAGTGACTTATCGAAAACTTGAAATTTTTCATCCAGATTTGTGGGATGATTATTACTATGTTTGTGAAACAACCACAGATCAACAAGCCCGAAATTGGGTGTATGACATCGAATCCAACTAATTGTTTATTGAGTAAATATATCTTTAAAAACTATTATTAGCGCGCTTGGGATTTAAATGACCATCGCATTTTTTAGTTAATCATTCATTTAAGATTATTGTATCTAGAAAAGGGTTGATATTATCGTCAACCCATTTTTATATCCATTTTAAAACATTTAGACAATAAAAAGCCCCATGGTTAGGGGCTAGTCGTATATAGGTCAAGCCCATATACTGTAAGAGGCTCATCTCAAACTAAGCGTATTAGAACACAGCAGCCTTCAAATAACCATCTAAATCTTATTTAAACTACCAGTTGTTGTTCAATTACCGGCCACAAGTTTTGATGCGACTTTTTAAACATCAACATATGACCAATGGCTTTATGGTCGTAACTTTTAGGCTTTAACTCAATCATTTGAGTGTCTGCATTGGGGTATAAGCGCAGTAAATCTTTTACGTTTGCAGACGTTGCAATTTCATCGTCTGATGACCAAAGCACCGTAATCGGACAATCAATTTCAGCGTGGTAATCTTCAAACACGGTTTTGCCCATCGCATTCATGACATAACCCGGTTTGCTGCAAAATTGCGCCCATTGTTTAGCCACATCTTTAGGTAGATTTTCACCCATACCAATGGCTTGAGTTGGACCATAACCTTTGGTAATACGCGCTAATGGAAAAATGACATTGAACATGACAGGGGCAAGCAGTTTAGTTTTGCCTTTTAGACCTTTCACGTGTCCGGTAGAGCCGGAAACGGCAATAACTTTGGCAACCTTTTGATAATTTGGCACAATTCCTAAAAGCTGACCACCCGCACTATGACCCAGTAAAATGACTTGCTCTGTTTGGGTCTTGCATAACAAGGTATCTATTGCCGCAGGAATATCAAGCTGTCCCCAATTGACAATACTGGCCTCAGACTTACTTACAGGGCCGTGTAGGGAGCGACCAATACCACGGAAGTCAAAACTTAAAACATCATAGCCTTGTGTAGCCAACCATTCTGCAAAAGCTTGGTAGAAATGTTGAGTAATTCCAGTGGCAGGGCAAATTAAAATGGGGTGATTATTTTTACTTGAATTTTGTTTTGGGTAAAAACGTCCACTGAGAGAATATCCATCTTTACAGCTGATTTCCAATGTTTCAAAAATACTCATATTTAGAACATGCGTTAAATTTAACTTGTTACTACTGTACCCAAGTTCCAAAAAGAAACTTGCACAAATCATGACTTTAAAGTCAGAATGGCACTCTAAAAATAAGGATATAAATCAATGGATATTGAAAGTTTAAATCAGTCTGTTTCACTGGCAATTATATTTAGCGGTGTTTTTCTTTGGGTCGGCATGCTGACGGGGGTATGGAAATATTATCAGATCCGTCATTCTGAACAGGCTCGGGCACATTATTATGTCGATATTGCCCATAGAAGCAGTTTGCTTTATGCACCCGCCAGTTTAATTATTGCGGTTTTGGCATTTTTTTCAGTCTGGGCTGAGGGACTTAACTTAATTTTTGTGTTGATCAATCTTTTCTTTTTTAGTTTTTCAATTTTAAGTTATGTATTGCATGGCTGGCTAAAAGATACTAGCAATCAATTTAAGCAGCCACACCAAATGGGGCGCTGGCAATTGCCAAAATGGATGCTTAGCAGTGCAATGATTTTATTGGTGATTGGCGAACTGGGAGCGACAGCAGGGTTGTTGCTTGGAGCAATAATGGGCTTGAATGGATTTTAATTAAGAAGGTTAACTGGATAATATTTATAATTTTTCTTGGTTTTTCTTTTTTTAAGATGGGTGAGAGTCACCCATCTTTTATTCTGTAGAATTAATTTGTTTCTGGTGACGATACTTTTGATCGACCACAGCCCAAATGTAAAAGGCAATCGAAACAATAAAAGCATACAAAAAGTATTCAGGTTTCAAATTACCTTGAATTAAACCATGAATGATTAATGTCACGAGCAGAGCAACAGTCGTACTCATATAGGTGACCATGTTCTTATTTGCTTTTAGAGCGTTAATGAAGATTTCTTTATTGAAATGTAATGATAACATCTCCACCCCTCCTGTCATTTTTTGACCTAAACCTAATTGTTTTAGTCAGATTAGTGTCTATTGTTGTACTTGTTATTTAGCTGCATTTCAATAGCTATTGTCATTATTTTGTAATAAAACCATGTTAGTGCATAAATTCATATACGGATTTTATTCAAAATGTACACATTAGGTATTTTTTTATGCATAAAGCGACCAAATTTTATGGTATCACTTTTCAATAAATAAGCTTTATTCAACAATAGTAGATAGATATATAAGAAAGCAATATTGATGCCAGTAGCATGCAATACGGCATATTGAAGAGAAAGATAGTGCGGGAAATGAAGATGAATCGCTAATCTTTTTTAGAATAAGGTATATACAGAAAACTGTGTCAATAAGAGATGTAAACAATAAAACTCTATTTGGGTAAAACAGGATGTTTTATTGATCACGCTTAAAATCATGTTTGGGTAAAACTTGATTTTAATGACCTCAGTTTTCAGTTATTTTTTAACTTTGTCGATCACAATAGCAATAATCAGCACAATGGTAGATGGAATAAGCCATGCTAAATTTTGTGCATTTAAAGGTAAATGTTGAACGATTTCAGGCAAGTTAAAACCTGCAACTTTAAGTCCATCCAATATGCCAAATAAAAATGAAATCGCGGTTACTGGCGCAACAACGTAAGCAGGTCTATTGAAAAACTTCCAGAAGAAGCTCAGTAGAATGACCACAATGGCTGGTGGATAAATTGCGCTTAACACAGGTACAGACACTGCAATAAGTTTGGTTAAACCTAAGTTTGAAATGATGAACGAGAAGCCAACCAAAATAAAAACCAAGATTTTATAAGGAACTTTAGTCAGTTCAGAGAAGTATTCTGCACATGCACAAGTTAAACCAATGGCTGTAACCATACAGGCAAGGAAAATCATTCCAGTGAGGAATAGCGAGCCAACATCACCAAACGCATGTTGCACATATGCATGCAGGATCACTGCACCATTTGCTGCATTTGGAGCAACTTCATGACTGCCTAAACCTAATTTAAACAGGCTTAAATAAACTAGCGTTAAACCCACACCAGAAATCAAACTTGCGATCACTGCATATTTAGTCACCAGTTTTTTGTCCGTTACACCACGTGAATGAATCGCGTGAATAATGACAATACCAAAGACCAATGCGCCTAAAGTGTCCATGGTTAAGTAACCATTAACGAAACCTTCAGAAACAGGAGCAGTCACATAGTTATCAATTGCAGGTGGAATGAATCCAGCAGGAATTGCAAACGCAGCGATACCTAACACAGCTAAAGAAATGATCTTTAAAGGTGCAAGGAAGTGACCTACAGTGTCGAGCAGTTTATTTGGGTACAAAGACACCGCTGTCACCACGGCAAAATAAATTGCACTGTAAATGAGCAGGCTGCTACTTGATGTACCAAAATAAGAAGAAAAACCGATTTCATAAGAAACCGTTGCTGTACGTGGAGTTGCAAATAAAGGACCAACCGCTAAGTAACACACGATAGTTAAAACCAGACTGGCGATTTTACCTAAAGGTGAACTTAAATTTTGGATGGATCCTTCTACACGCGATAACGCCATAATGGTGATAACAGGCAGACCAACTGCAGTGATTAGAAAACCTAAAGCAGCTAACCATACATGTTCACCCGCTTGTTGAGCGACAATCGGAGGAAAGATAATATTGCCTGCACCAATGAAAAGTGCAAAGGTCATAAAACCTAAGGCAATAATATCTCTTGTACGGAGACTTGTCATAGAGGGGAGATGGATTGACCAAAAGAGGCAATTTTAGAGGATAGAAAAGCATTTTGGTACTCTATTTTCTGCAGGTTATGATTTTTATTTATATGCATATACAAATATATGAACAACTGGCTAAATTCCGGTTGATTTATATTATTGATTATTGAATGAAAAATAGGAAATAAGGAAAAATAGTCTTCTTTTTTAAATATTTACCAACCGTTTAATTTTTTTGTAATGACAGTTTAAGTGTATGTAAATCAGTCATTAAAACCCTAAAAAAACATAACTCTTATTCCTTTATGTACTGTAATTAAACAAAAAAATAGGAAAAGGTCTATAATCATAAGCCTTATTTATGAGGATGATGCAATGAAAGCTTCCACTATTACCATTAAAACTGAGCAAGATCTCGAGAAACTGCGTATTTCCGGGCGTTTGGCTGCTCAGGTTTTAGAAATGATAGGGAAGTATGTCAAGCCGGGCGTGAGCACAGAATATCTGGATGACATTTGTAACGATTTCATTGTAAACACTTTAAAAGTGATTCCAGCCAATGTGGGCTATTATGGTTATACCAAAACTACCTGTATTTCACCCAATGAAGTGGTTTGTCACGGTATTCCATCGCCAAACACCATTTTGCAAGATGGTGACATTATTAACATTGACGTTGCGATTATTAAAGATGGCTATTTTGGCGATACCAGCCGTATGTATTACGTGGGTACGGTTAAGCCTGAAGCTAAAAAATTAGTTGAAACCACATATGAGGCGATGGTTGCGGGTATTCATGCAGTGAAACCGGGTGCAACGCTGGGTGATATCGGTTTTGCCATTCAGTCGGTTGCACATCGTGAAGGTTATAGCATTGTGCGTGAATATTGCGGTCACGGGATTGGTCAGGTTTATCATGAACAACCGAATGTTTTGCATTATGGTCAACCGGGTCAGGGGCTTCAACTCAAAAAAGGTATGGTCTTTACCATTGAACCGATGGTCAATGCAGGTAAACCGCGTGTTAAAGAACTTAAAGATGGCTGGACAGTGGTCACAGCAGATCGCTCTTTGACTGCACAATGGGAACATATGGTTGCTGTGACGGACAACGGTTTTGAGCTTTTATCACCTTGGCCAGAAGGCACAGGTTCGTATCCTGAAATTTAACGAATAAGATTTAAATGAAATAGACTGTTTTATAATTTAGTGAAAGTTAGTCTATTTTGTATACTAATAAAGTTTTAAAAACGATTAGTCATAAATTTAAGTTTTTGTTTTGATTTAATAAATTGTTTTTGAAATTTTTTTGTTAGATTTTTTAAATATTAGATTTAGCTGTATTTATTTCGTATTATATACATATAGATTCTAGCTGTAGTTTCTTTTTCAAAGTTTATAGGCTTACCCACCTCGGGTAAGCTTTTTTTTGTCTAAAATTTTTCATTACATCAAGTGATGTTTCATACTTTTTATAAGAATCTTTTTTTATTTTATTGAGCGATGGCTGAAATGTGTAGGCAGGTTGCTTTAAATATTTAGCCATCTTCTTTTCATACATTAATAATGATCACAAAAATTAATGTTTGCCGAGCTGTTCTACTAAATAATCGATAAAGACACGCACAGCAGGGAGCAGTCCACGGCGTGATGGATAAACGGCATGGAAAATACCATGCGGTGCTTTCCAGTTGGGGAGCACACGAACCAGTTCACCGCTTTGAACGTAGTCTTGGACAATGGTGTCAGGTAATAAGGCAATTCCGCAATTTTGTCTTGCCAGTTGCGCCAGCATCATCAAATCAGAACCCATCACAATGGGGTTCACCTTGATTTTTTTCTGCTGATTGTGTTCATCGTGTACCACAATATGCTGATCTAAATGTTCATCTCCCATACTCAGGATTTGATGCTGGCTTAAATCCTCCGGTTGTTTCAACTCGCCAAATTCATTTAAATAAGCCTGACTGGCAAATAAGTGCTGTTCGATGTTTTCAAATTTGCGTATTACCAGACTCGGATCGTCATCTAAATTTGAACGAACACGTAATGCGATATCAATCCCTTCATTGATGATATCCACACGTCGATTACTCACAATGAGCTGGATTTTGATTTCAGGATAGGTTTTGAGGAATTTAGGCAGAATTTTTGCAATTTCATTTTGCGCGATGGAGACAGGTAGACTGACCTTGATCACGCCACGTGGCTGGATACTCAGATGATCAACCAAGTCATGTGCAGCTTGGGCAGCATTCATCATGACCTGTGCATGGCGATAAATATTCATGCCAATGTCAGTGACTGCAAAATGGCGCGAACTGCGTTGAATTAACCGAACCCCCAAATGCTCTTCAAGATTATAAACGCGACGACTTAATTTTGATTTGGGGATATCAGTTGCCCGTTCTGCTGCGCTAAAGCCGCCATGTTCGACCACCAATGCAAAGCAATAAAAATCATCAAGATCAGATAGCATTTAAGAATTCCATTTATGCAACAATATTGCAGATTAAAGGTTTATCGTTTCAGTTTGTCAATTTTAAATTTGTTTAATTTTTCAGATTTTAATTGGCTATCTCATTGAGATAGCAAGGCTAAAGTGGAATATCTATATAGAGGGCTTTTCTTTAATTTAATCTGTGGCTGCTTTGAGTTAAACAAGGTTAGATTTTTCCATTCTTATTATGACTTTTTATAAATATATGGATTTGAATAAAGGAAAAATGTCATGGAATTAAGACATTTACGCTATTTTGTTGCAGTGGTTGAGGAGCAGAGCTTTACCAAGGCTGCTGAAAAACTGTTTATTGCCCAGCCTCCTTTAAGTCGTCAAATTCAAAATCTTGAAACTGAGCTGGGTGCTTTGCTGTTTGAGCGTGGAAGTCGTCCATTAAAGCCCACCGCTGTAGGACATTTTTTTTATCAGCAAGCGGTGAAGCTGTTATCCAGTGCGGATCAGATGAAGTCGATCACCATGCGTGAGGGCATTATAAAAAAAACCATGACCATCGGCTTTGGTGGTTCATTGTTGTATGGATTATTACCTCGTGTGGTATATTTATTTCGACAGCAACAGCCTTATTTGAAAATTAAATTAATTCAAATGAATGCGATGGAACAAATAGACGCACTGAAAGAGGGTCGTATTGATGCCAGTTTTGGTCGGGTCCGAATTTCTGATCCTGCAATCAAGCGAATTTTATTGCGTGAAGAACCGTTGATGGTCGCTGTGCATTCCAGTCATCCTCTTGCTGCAAAAAAACAAGGGGTCAAACTCGAGGAAATTGTTGAGGAACATGTGTTGTTGTATCCCAATCAACCCAAGCCGAGTTTTTCGACCCAGATGAAAGGTCTATTTTCCGAGTATGGTTTAGAGCCTAAGAATTTAACTGTGGTCGAGGATATTCAACTGGCTTTAGGTTTGGTGGCTGCAGGCGAAGGTCTGTGTATTGTTCCAGAGAGCGCCAAAACCATGCAGTTTAAACATCTGAATTATATTCCTATATTGGATGATGACGCCGTCAGCCCGGTCTTTTTGATTATTAGAAATGCTGATAACAGTGACTATATCCGTTCATTATTAGATAGTGTTTATCAAGTCTATGACCTGGAAGCTATCAAATATGATCGTCGGATTTTTTAATAGTGATCGATATTGAATGACTTTATTTATTATTTAATTGCTCTGTTTTAAGAATTGAGCAATTTCCCGACCGAATTTGATCGGTTCACTAATTAACGGCGTATGCCCAGACTTTTCAAAGATAATCTGTTTTGAGTTTTTTACGCTATTGGCAATTATTTTTTGTCCTGCTGCAGGATATAGCTTGGATTCTTCGCCAATGAAGAAAGTGCTTGGGCAAGCAAGCTGTGCAATGGCATCACGATAGTCTTCGTTATGATGTAAATAATTATTCACATACCAAGCCAAATAATCCAGACGCTGCATCGGTAAAACAAGGGACTGTAATTTAGGCTGTTTTAATGCTGTTTTGAACAGTAAAGGAGTAACCTTATTACTCGCTTGAAGTAGAAGAAACTCCAGCCAAAGTTCTAATAAATGTTGTCGGGATGCTGAATCTAGATCAGACAACTGAAGTGCATGAGGTTTTGCTGCAAGCAGTTGCGAGATATCTGCCAAGAGTTGTTTAAATTGAGGTTGTTGCTGGCTAAATAAACCGTACTGCCAAGTCTCATCCACTGAAATTTTGGGTGTTTGATCAATATGCAGATAACGGGTTAATTTTGCATTTAAATTACTGTAATGCATGCCATGCATGGCCGTTGTTGCACCCATGGAATAAGCAATAACATAGAATTGATCTAACTGAAGTTGTTCAATCAAGCTGTTAATATCCCGCCAGTGACTGGAAATGGCATCCAGTTCAGGAATGCAGCAACGCTGTGAGCCGCCAAAACCGCGCCAATCTGGAATAATGAATTTATTGTTCTTGGCTTGGGCATATAAGAAAGGAAGCCATTGCCAACTTTGCATACCCAAACCTGACAGGACTAAAACAGGATGGCCTTGTCCAAATTCGCGAACAAAAAGCTGTTCACCATCAGGCATGCGGTAATGTGACATGGTTATTTCCTTGATTTATTATTGTTGATCGAATGCTTTTAATTGTGGAATCATGCTTTCCAGCCACGTGATCCAACCCATTTCCAAATCAATCCCAAGTTGTAGAATCATTTTATGAATAAATTGGGTTCGGTCTTGATCTTGTTCATTGGCAAAATCTTTTGCAAAAATTGTTTGGTAAGTTTTCAGATTTTCTTTGTGTAAAATCAAATGCCGTTCCAGTTCAGGTAGTACGGTGTTGCCGCCCAGTTGAGCTTCTGCACGTAGCCGAACCATCAACTCTTCACGTAATTGCGCTGGAGGGCTTTGTTTGACCATCCAGTCCGCTAATTCAGTACGTCCCAATTGTTCAACTTGATAGGTTTTTTTACGACTGGTCGCGTTATGATCTTCAATGGTTGAGATCCAGTTTTTTTGTTGCATGCCGCTGAGTTCACGGTAAATCTGCTGATGTGTTGCATTCCAGAAGAAGCCCATGGAGCGGTCAAAGCGACGTGCTAAATCAATCCCCGTACTTGGTTTTTCAATTAAGCTGGTCAATAAAACATGGGCTAAAGACATAAACGACTCAGTCAGTAAAAATTTACCAGATCATTATGCAACATGTTGCATAAAAATCAAATCTGGAATATAAATTGTGCAACAAGTTGCATTAAGCACCGTATTCGCTAGATCAGATAGCATGCCAAGGAGATCATATGTCTAATTACCCTCATTTGTTAGCACCTTTAGATTTAGGCTTTACCACACTCAAAAACCGTGTCTTGATGGGATCTATGCACGTGGGTCTGGAAGAAGCACCCGGTGGCTACGATCGTATGGCCGCATTTTATGCTGAACGTGCTCAAGGCGGTGTAGGGCTGATTGTGACTGGGGGAATTTCACCGAATGATGCAGGCTTGACCTTTGCCGGTGGTGCTAAATTAGACAGTCGTGAAGAAGCTGAAAAGCATCAAGTGATTACTAAAGCGGTGCATGATGCAGGTGGCAAAATTGCCATGCAGATTTTACATACCGGCCGTTATTCTTATCAGGCTGATCTGGTCGCGCCGTCTGCCATACAGGCACCGATTAATCCAACCAAACCGCATGCATTAACCAGCGCTGAAGTACAACAAACCATTGATGACTTTGCTCATTGCGCCAAGTGGGCACAATATGCAGGCTACGATGGTGTAGAAATCATGGGTTCGGAAGGTTATTTGATTAATGAGTTTATTGCTGCTCGTACCAACCATCGTGATGATGAATGGGGCGGTAGTTATGAAAACCGTATTCGTTTCCCGCTTGAAATCGTAAAACGTACCCGTGAAGAGGTCGGTGAAAACTTTATTATTATTTACCGATTATCGATGCTGGATCTAGTTGAAGGCGGTTCAACCTTTGAAGAAGTGGTGCAACTTGCGAAAGAAATTGAAAAAGCCGGTGCAACCATTATTAATACCGGTATCGGCTGGCATGAAGCACGTATTCCGACCATTGCCACCAAAGTGCCGCGCGCTGCCTTTACCTGGGTTACAGAAAAACTTAAAGGTTTGGTCAAGGTTCCCCTCATTACCTCAAACCGTATTAATACCCCGGAAATGGCCGAACACGTATTGGCTTCTGGTCATGCCGACATGATTTCCATGGCGCGTCCAATGCTTGCCGATGCATTCTTTGTGCAAAAAGCGGAACAAGGTCGTAGTGATGAAATTAATACCTGTATTGGCTGTAACCAGGCTTGTCTAGATCATATTTTCTCAATGAAAATTGCAACTTGTTTAGTCAATCCGCGAGCTTGTTATGAAACAGAACTAATCTTTAAAGAAACAGCTGTTGTTAAAAATATTGCGGTGATTGGTGCAGGTCCGGCAGGTTTAAGCTTTGCCACCTATGCTGCAGAACGTGGACATCAGGTCACTATCTTTGAAGCAGCCAATCAAATTGGTGGTCAGTTTAATATTGCCAAAACTATTCCGGGTAAAGAAGAATTTTATGAGACCTTACGTTACTTCAAACGCAGAATTGAATTACTTCCTAATATTCAGTTACGTCTAAACCATCAGGCGACTTATGCAGAACTGAGCGAAGCAGACTTTGATGACATCGTAGTAGCAACAGGGGTGACTCCACGTCATTTAGAGATTGAAGGGATTGATCATCCTAAAGTTTTGACCTATCTCGAAGTATTAAAAGAACGCAAGCCAGTGGGTCAACGGGTCGCGATTATTGGCGCGGGTGGTATCGGTTTCGATACGGCTGAATATTTAACCCATGAAGGGGATAGTGCAAGCCTGAATCCTAAAAAATTCTATAATGAATGGGGCATTGATACCACTTATGAAAATGTCGGTGGTTTGAAAGTACCAGTACTAGAACAGTCAAAGCGTGAAATTTACCTGTTGCAACGTAAAGCAAAATCAGTGGGCGCAGGCTTGGGTAAAACCACCGGCTGGATCCACCGTACCGGTTTAAAACACCGTAATGTGAAAATGGTGGCAGGTGCAAGCTATGAAAAAATTGATGATCAAGGCTTGCATATTGTAGTGAATGGTCAGCCTACTATTTTAGAAGTCGATAACGTAGTGATCTGCGCCGGTCAGGAACCCTTTACCGCGATGTTTGATCAACTGAAAGCAGATGGTAAGAATGTACATTTGATTGGTGGTGCCAAAGAAGCCGGTGAACTGGATGCGAAACGTGCAATTCGTCAGGGTGCTGATTTGGCAGCAGTGATTTAAAGTGATTAAATCCTCTCCCTTTGGGAGAGGATTTAGGAGAGGGCTTGGTTTAGAGTAGAAAGAAAATACAGCTCTATCCATGAAGTGAAATAATAAAATCATAAGGAAATAAAAATGGCTTTAATAACTACTCAAGCAGCGGTGCAACGTTGGCATGAAATGCTACAAACAGGTGATATGTCTATCTTGAATGACCTGCTTGCTGAAGATGTGGTGTTTCGTTCACCAGTGGCTTATAACCCTTATCCGGGCAAGCAAGTGGTGTTTTTTATTTTGACTAGTGTCATTCAGATTTTCGAAAACTTTACTTATCACCGTGAATTTTATTCAGAAGATGGATTGAATGTGGTACTGGAGTTTTCTGCTCATGTCGGTGAAAAAAAACTTAAAGGCATAGACATGATTCAGTTTAATGAACAAGGTCAAATTATTGATTTTGAAGTGATGCTGCGACCAAAGAGTGGTCTGGAAGCATTGGCAGTACAGATGGGACAGCGTATGGCTGCTTTTATGCCAAAAGCATAAGGAGTATAGTAAAGATATAAACTGTTAATGGAATGACATGTACTAAGTATTTTGAGTTGCATCATTTTAAGGTGGAGCGAATATGAAATTTTTAGTCAAAAAAATCAGTCTGTTGGCACAAGAAATCGTTGATCAGATTACAGGTGCAGAATTCCCTACACTGTATTTCCATCCAGAAGGTGAAGCACGGCAGATGCTCGATGTTTTGCCTCAACTGAAGCAGAAATATCGCCCGACGCCGTGGTTGTCAAATACGCATTTGCATTTGATGTATTTTGACTTGATTAAAAAGAAAACGATTCAGCTTAAATATGATGCCATTGAACAGTTGCAGATGCCGGATGGTGGGGTCACGGGTATTGCCTGGTATGGGCTTGATCTTCCCGCAGACACTCCGACCATTATATTGATGCATACCCTGACTGGCACACCTGAAAGTATGTCAGAACTGGTACGTGACTTGCATCGACATACAGGATGGCGTGTAGCATTGTGTTTGCGCCGTGGTCATGCCAATTTGCCCATGCCGATACCGAAGATTTCTATATTCGGTTCAACCGATGATTTGCGTGAACAAATTCAGCATATCCAGACAAAATTTCCGGATTCTCCTTTATATGCCGTAGGTTCATCTGCAGGTACAGGGTTGCTTGTACGCTATTTGGGAGAAGAGGGCGAACAAACCCCATTTAAAGCTGCCTTTGCACTTTGTCCAGGCTATGACACTGAACATGGCTTTAAAAATGTTCATCCTTTTTACAGCAAGGTCATGACCAAAAAGCTATTTAAGTCTTTTATTTATCCTTATACGACAACGTGGGAAAAAACTACATCTTTGTCAGAAGTGCTGGCCACCAAAAGTCTTCTCGAATTTCAATATTGCTGTTTTGAACTGGCAGGCTATAGCAGTTTTGAAGACTATAATCAGGCAACTAACCCGATCTTGGTATTTGAAAATGTCACTATTCCATTGATGATTTTAAATGCAGAGGATGATCCGGTTTGCCATATCCGGAATTTTGACCCTTATAAAGAGGCCATTCAACAGATGTCAAATATTATGGTAGTGACCACGAAAAAGGGGAGCCATTGTGGTTTTTATGAGGGTGTAAATCACACGCAATCATGGTCAGCGCGGTTGATTGCAGACTATTTAATTGCGCAACATCAGTAAATTTAAGAATGTATCAATTGATTTATCAATAGGCTCTTTGAAATATTTTGATGCAATTGCCATTGGTCTGACTGATAAATAATTAGTCTTTGAATCAGTATTTCTGTTATAATCGATTTAACAATAAAAATGACATGAAAGTGTTCTTTTTTTAAAATTGATATAAGTATTATTTAATCTGCGTTATCAAAGTTAAGGTTGTTATTTTGAAATGCCAATGGTGGTGTTTCTGTATGTGTTGAAAAAATTGGTGTAAATGTTGAATATAATTGAAAATTTAGTAGCAAAATCTGTAAACGGTAGTGAAATTGTTGTATCGCTGGTTCCTTCAAAAAAAATGCAAAGTACTCGCGATGGGTTTAAATGGGTTGAAGTTGGAAAGAGAGTTTTACTTCAGTCTGGTGTTGAAATCGATTTGAATCTAGATGGTCGTAGCTTCTATACAGGTGTTAATGAGATGTTCCGATTCACCTCACGTGTGAATTAAACATATAAATAATCACTGATCTAAATTAAAAACCGCCTTGATGGCGGTTTTTTGCTATCTGATTATCCATATACAGTTGCTGTTTTGTATCAATAAAAATTCTCTTTCAACTGACTATTAAACGATTATAAATATTTTTTTGTATACGCAATATGTGACGTGCCTTACAGATTCAAGGATTTAGGATTCTATTCATATCTTTTTTATTCGAGAAAAAATATTTTCTTAGAAAATTTAAAGAAATCAATTTTTACAATTTTGTATGGTTGTGAGTATTTTTTGTCACTTTTTGTCATTTATTGGTGAGTATTATAGGGGTATAAAAAGTAATCCACTTTATATAGGGGAGTGGTATATGATGAGCACACTAGAATTATTATTAACTTCCTCATCTGCTCTGATGCTGATGCTGGTGATTTATGCTTTTGGGCAAATGTTTAATTAGTCAGAAATATTTTGTATAAAAAAGCACCTTCGGGTGCTTTTTTTATTTTGATCTGAATTTTATCAACTTAGTTTAATAAAACCACTTTAAGCAGTTTTATGCCTCGTATGAACAGTGTGAATTAATGCAGATAAATCATAGCTTAAGATTTCTGCATAATTTAAATATTGTTGTTTGGTCGCTTTATCTAAGTTCACCTCACGATTGAGTAGCCACAAGTACTTTAAGTCAGGTTTACTGATGAATACAGTGTTGTAATGCATGTCAATTTTTTAAACCCAATAATCACTTTTGGTAAAAGGAATTCAGCGTAAAGTTTCAGGTAGGAAACTCATTTCAAATTTACCATTTGCTTGGTTTTCATTTAAGCAGCTCGAATTGTGCCATTTTCATGTAAGCTATCAACAGCAGAGATATCAATGCTATCTTCTGGCTGATGCTTCATGGGCAAGCAAGCTATTTCATACCAAGTGCCGAGATAACAATTTAATTCAAAATTTGAAACTGTTGGAATTTTGGAGACATTTCTTTTCCTTATTCATGTTTTTTAAAGTTAATGAACAATTTTAATTTATAAATAACATATTGAATATATAGAATTTGTTTGATTGTGTAGTTTTTTATTTTTTAAAATAATTTCTTTTTTAATAGACCTCTTTCATAAATCATTTTTTACTCAGCTCCAAGTTATAGATTCCAGCGATTAAATTGAATCTCAAACCGAGTCTTTTGCCTCTATTTCGATAACGCTCCGCAAGGATTTTGAAGGTTTTCAGGCTACCAAATACATGCTCAATCCCTATTCTTCTTTTATTGATTTCCTGATTATAGATCTTTAGTTCAGGATCCAATTTACAGCATCTTTTGGCTTTTAAAGGCAACAGGCTATTGGGATACAAAGTATAAATCCCT